>CAZGYO010000161.1:0-6450 GCA_964530455.1 uncultured Victivallales bacterium | reverse complement strand
TCCCATTCGTCGACGTATTCCTGCCCAGCCTGGAGGAAACCAGAATGATGCTGCCCGGAACAGAGACGCCCGAAGACCTTACTCTCGAACTCCAGAAAATGGGGGCCCGTATCGTCTGCCTCAAGATGGGCGATAACGGGTTGTTCTGCCGCTGGGCAAAGGACATAATCCGGCAGGGATGCTTCGAGATAGAAGTCGCCGGAACAACCGGCGCCGGGGACGCGACAATCGCGGGTTTTATCGCCGCATACATGAGAGGCCTGGCACCGCGGGAAGTCCTCAAATACGCAGCGGCAGCCGGCGCCGCCTGCTGCGAAAGGCACGACGCCACAAGCGGTATCCCCTCCTGGGATGAACTCTCCCGAAGAATCAGTTCGGGATGGAAAGCAAAGGAATAAACACATGATAAAACACCTTGCACATGCCTGTCTCTCAAGCTCCGATCTCGACGAAACGAGAAAATTCTACTGCGGAGCCCTGGGACTGAAAGAACATTTTACCTTTATAAAAAACGGCGCTGAAACCGGACTCTATCTGGAGATATGCGCGGGGAACTATCTGGAATTCTTCCTGGGAGCCCCGAGCGTTTCCGACAATAATGTAATTAAACACCTTTGCCTGGAGACGGATTCAATCGATGATGCGATCAAGAGGATCAAAGCTGAAGGCTACGAGGCTACAGACAGGAAATTGGGCGCCGACAACAGCTGGCAGGCGTGGACAACCGACCCCGACGGCGCAAGAATAGAACTCCATGAATATACCCCGGAAAGTTCACAGCATACGCGGCAAAACCCGCATTTGTAAAATAAAAATTCCACCAACTTGACTAAATCGCCCCGAAGTGTAGGGTAAGCGCTCCGTGCGGAATCGCGTTCTGAACTCAAACAGGCTTGCTTGGATCATAATAATATGACAAAATTATCACATATCCCGAAAAAACAGGGGCTTTATGACTTCGCGAACGAACACGACTCGTGCGGTGTTGGTTTTGTCGCCGATATAAAGGGGCGTAAAACCCAGGAGATCGTCCAGAAAGGAATAACAGTGCTTGAACGGCTGCTTCACCGCGGCGCTCTCGGCGGCGACAACAAGACGGGCGACGGCGCGGGGATACTGCTTCAGATTCCCGACGAGTTTTTCCGCACGGACGCCGGTCTGGAAACCGAACTGCCGCCGTATGGTGAATACGCGGCCGGAATGCTATTTCTTCCGGTCGGCAAAAAGGCCTCTTCAGCCTGCGCTAAAGTCTGCGAACAGAGCATAAAAGAACAGGGGCTGGAACTCCTGGGATGGCGCAAAGTCCCTCACGACTGCTCCTGTCTCGGCGTCCAGGCCGCGCGAAGCTGCCCCGACATCAGGCAGCTGTTTATCGCCAGAGGCGGGCTCCGGGGTGACAGTAACGCTTTCGAAAGGGAACTTTTCGTACTTCGCAGAAAGATAGAGAAAAGAATTGAGGAAACCTTGCCGAAACTGGGCGCGGGATTCTACATCGTGAGCATGTCCTCAAGGACAATCACCTACAAGGGCCTGCTTCAGGCATCGCAGATTCCTCCGTTCTATCCCGACCTCGGAAGGAAAAGCTTCAAAAGCGCCCTTGCTCTGGTCCACCAGCGCTACAGCACCAACACTTTTCCGACCTGGCCACTGGCCCAGCCGTTCCGCTATCTGGCACACAACGGCGAAATAAACACGCTGCGCGGGAACATCAACCAGATGCTCGCCAGGCAGTGCTCATTCGAGAGCAGTCTTTTCGGCGAAAAGACAGGAGACCTGCTGCCCGTGACCCGTGCGGGCCAGAGCGATTCCGCCTGCCTCGACAACGCGCTGGAACTTCTCTTCAGTTGCGGGCGTTCGCTGCTTCACTCCATGATGATGCTGATCCCGGAAGCCTGGGGGAAAAAGCACCACGTGGGACACGATATACGAGGCTTTTTCGATTTCCACGCGGGACTGATGGAACCCTGGGACGGTCCAGCGGCGGTGGCTTTCTCCGACGGCAGATCCATAGGCGCTCTTCTCGACAGGAACGGCCTTCGCCCGGCCCGGTACACCGTCAGCAGAGACGGATTTATTGTCCTGGCTTCGGAGGCCGGTGTCATAGACATTCCCCCCGAGCAAATCGAGTCCAAGGGGCGCCTGGGGCCGGGACAGATAATATACGTGGACTTGGAACGCAACAGGGTGATCTTCGATGACGAAGTCAAAAGCCATATCGCAAGAAGAAGGCCATACCGGCGCTGGGTCGAGGAAAACAGGATATCGCTGCACGGCCTTTTCGATTCGGTTGTGGCGCCGGAAATTGACGAGGACCGGCTGTTACGGCGCCAGATGCTCTTCGGCTACACACGCGAAGAGGTCAACATGATAATCAAAGTGATGGCTGAAACCGGACATGAACCGACAGGCTCCATGGGAAATGACGCATCGCTGGCAGTGCTGTCTCAGAAACCACAGCTCCTCTACGCTTATTTCAAGCAGCTCTTCGCGCAGGTCACCAACCCGGCCATAGATCCGATACGCGAATCGCTTGTAATGAGCCTCACAACCTTCCTCGGCCGCCAGGAAAACATTCTCCAGGAAGTGCCGCGTCAGGCGCACCTTCTGAAACTTGAACGGCCTATCCTTACCGAAGAGGACCTGCAGAGGATACGCCGCTCTCCCCTGCATTCTTTCGAGTCCGAAACCATACAGATGTCATTCTTCTCCGGCAGAAGGGGAAAAGCGCTGGAGCCGGCTGTACAGAAACTCTGCGAAGATGCCGAAAAAGCCATACGCAACGGGAAAAGCGTCATAATTCTAAGCGACCGGGACACCCCGGAAAAACAGACACCCATGCCGGCTCTGCTCGCGGTCTCCGCGCTCAATCGGCACCTCATTGAAAAGGGCCTTCGCACACTCGCCGGCATAGTCGTGGAGACGGGCGAGGCCCGCGAGATCATGCATTTCGCTCTGCTCTTCGGTTACGGAGCCAACGCTATATGCCCATACCTCGTCTTTGAGACAGTCGTTTCACTGGTCAGAGACCGCCGGATTGACGGAGATATAAGCTACACGAAAGCCATGGAAAACTATATCAGGGCCGCATCGAAGGGCATACTGAAAATCATGTCTAAAATGGGTATATCTACCCTGCGCAGCTACCGCGGCGCGCAGGTATTCGAGGCGGTCGGGCTCGACAGAAAAATGGTCGAAAGATATTTCACGGGCACGGCGTCCAGGATCGGCGGCGTCGGCATGGAGGATATATCACGGGAAGCCAACGCCAGGTTCCGGAACGCCAACTGCCCCGATCCGGCAACACGGGGAATCTTGCCGGCCGGCGGACAGTACCATTTCAGGAAAAACGAGGAAAAACATCTCTGGACTCCCGAGACCATAAGCAAGCTGCAACGTGCCGCCAGAACAAACGATTATTCTTTGTACAAAGAGTATGCCGGATATATCAACGATCAGGCGGAACACCTCTGCACTCTCCGCGGACTGTTCAGCTTTAAGAAAAGAAAAAGCATCCCCCTCAGCGATGTCGAGCCGGCCTCCGATATAGTAAAACGCTTTGTAACCGGAGCAATGTCGTTCGGATCAATAAGCAGAGAGGCCCACGAAACATTGGCCCTTGCCATGAATTACCTCGGAGCGATGAGCAACAGCGGCGAAGGCGGCGAGGACTCGGCCCGCTATACAAAAAAAGTCAATGGAACGAGCCTGTGCAGCGCCATTAAACAGGTCGCCAGCGGAAGGTTCGGAGTGACGGCGGAATACCTGGCGAGCGCAAGGGAGATCCAGATAAAGATTTCCCAGGGAGCTAAGCCGGGCGAAGGCGGACAGCTTCCTGGTCACAAGGTTAACGAGATAATCGCAAAGGTCAGGCACTCTACGCCGGGAGTCACTCTTATCTCCCCGCCGCCGCACCACGATATATACTCGATCGAGGACCTGGCGCAACTGATATACGACCTTAAAAACTCAAATCCGGAAGCGAGGATATCGGTAAAACTGGTATCCGAAGTCGGTGTGGGCACGGTTGCCGCGGGCGTCTCTAAAGGCCATGCCGACATGGTCCTTATCAGCGGGCACGACGGGGGGACAGGCGCATCGCCTATGACCTCCATAAAACATGCCGGCCTGCCGTGGGAACTCGGACTCGCCGAAACCCAGCAGACTCTCGTGCTGAACAAACTGAGAAGCAGGATACGTGTACAGGTCGACGGCCAGATGAAGACTGGGCGCGACGTGCTTATAGGCGCTGTCCTGGGCGCCGAAGAGTTCGGTTTTGCGACCGCTGCACTGGTGGTCTGCGGATGCGTTATGATGAGAAAATGCCATAACAACACATGTCCGGTAGGCATAGCCACGCAGGATCCCGAACTCAGAAAACACTTTACCGGCAGACCCGAATACCTTGTGAACTTTTTTCTGATGCTGGCAGAAGAGGTCAGGGAATATCTGGCCGGGCTCGGGTTCAGGAAACTCGACGATATAGTCGGACGCTCGGACCTTCTGGAAAAGAACCGCGCTATTGATTTCTGGAAGACTAAGAACCTGGATTTCTCCGCGGTTTTCAGCGGGGTGAATGATAAAAAACTCCCTGTAAGATGCCGGGAGAAACAGGAACACGGCATCGACAAGGCTTTCGATGTTGAACTCATCAAAGCTGCCCGACCGTCAATCGCCGGGAAAAGAAAGGTCAAGGCAGAATTTGAAATATGCAATGTGGACCGCACGGCGGGCACTATGCTTTCGTACCATGTGGCCAAGAAGTACGGTCACAAAGGCTTGCCGAAAGGCACCGTGGATTTCACATTCAGGGGTTGTGCCGGACAGAGTTTCGGGGCCTTTCTTGCGCACGGGATAAACTTCACGCTTATAGGCGAGGCCAACGACTACGTGGGCAAAGGCCTTTCAGGGGGGCGCATAGTGATCAAACCCCCCGAAGGAATCAGCTATGAGAGTTCCGAAAACATAATTGCCGGAAACGTCATGCTCTACGGAGCCATCTGTGGTGAAATGTATATAAACGGGCAGGCCGGAGAACGTTTCGCAATAAGAAACAGCGGTGCATACGCCGTGGTCGAGGGACTGGGGGACCATGGATGCGAGTACATGACCGGCGGCAGGGTTGTTGTCCTGGGCCGTACCGGAATTAATTTCGGGGCCGGAATGAGCGGCGGGATCGCATATGTTTACGACCTGAAAAATAGTTTCGACGACTACTGCAACCTGGATATGATAGACCTCGAACCGGTGGTCGAGAAAGACGACATCCGCGAACTTCGCAAAATGATCGAAAAACACCTGAAATACACCGGCAGCCGTAAAGCCGGAGAAATACTCGGGGACTGGGAAAACAAGCTTCCGAAATTCGTCAAGGTCTTCCCGATGGAATACAGAAGGGTTCTGGGCCTGATGATGAAAGAGGACGCGGAAACAAAACGCAACGAACCAATAACAGCATAGAAGCAGGACGGAATCGTGTCAGGTAAAGAATTTCTGGAAATAAAGCGCAGGACACCCGGATACAGGCCGAAAAAAGAACGGGTCGGGGACTACCGGGAAGTCGAAAAACGCCTTACCGACAGCGAGATCATGGAACAGGCATCCCGCTGCATGGACTGCGGAATACCCTTCTGCCACGGCAGCGGCTGTCCGCTGAGCAACCTGATACCCGAGTGGAACGCACTGGTCAGCAGCGGCCACTGGAAGGAGGCTCTGAAGATACTCCACTCCACAAACAATTTCCCGGAATTCACCGGAAGGGTCTGCCCTGCCCTCTGCGAAGCATCATGCACGGCGGGACTGCACGGAGAATCCGTGGCGATCCGCCAGGTCGAAATAAGCCTTGTCGAAAAGGGCTTCGCGGAAGGATTTATCAAACCCGAAGCTCCGGAAAAAAGAACACGCAAAAAAGTCGCCGTTATCGGTTCTGGCCCCGCCGGGCTGGTACTGGCCGATCAGCTCAACAAGTTCGGGCACAACGTGAGAGTCTACGAGAAGAACAGGAGGCCCGGCGGACTTTTAAGGTACGGTATACCCGATTTCAAGCTTGACAAAAAAATCATCGACAGACGTCTCAGGCTCATGGAGGAGGAAGGAGTCGTCTTCGAAAGCGATATCAGTATCGGAAAAGACATATCATTCGACTTCATAAAAAGAAGGCACCACGCAGTCTGCCTGGCCTGCGGCGCGGAAGAACCGCGCGACCTTCAGGTCCCGGGCAGAAAACTCGACGGCATATATTTCGCAATGGATTTTCTGAGACAGCAGAACAAGCGCGTTTCGGGAGAAAGGGTCAAGGGCGGGGAAATTTCCGCGAAAGGAAAACACGTCCTGGTCATCGGAGGCGGCGATACAGGCTCCGACTGCGTGGGAACCGCCGTCAGGCAGCGCGCGAAATCCGTTACGCAAATCGAGATCATGCCGGAACCCCCAGTCGAAAGATCCGTCCACACG
>CAZGYO010000160.1:0-6463 GCA_964530455.1 uncultured Victivallales bacterium | reverse complement strand
ATGGAGCGCCCCGTCAGGATAGAAGGGTCTGAAACTGGTCAGGTTCTTGAACCGCTCCCCGAGAGAAACAGGCTTGAACCGCTTAATGAAGACCTCAAGTTCAGTCGAGTCGCCGTCCCGCAGGACGGCACGCGAGGTGTATCGTTCCTCCAGTTCGAATTTCACCGGAGATGATTCATATGACAACAGTTCACCGGCAGAACAGATCCCGTTCTTTTCGAGAATCGGGAGGTAATCCGGATTTACATAAAAACATGCGTTTTCCCCGCAGCACGATGGCATTGACATGACACTCCTATTCGCTATCGGGTAAACGGTGGAGCAATTATACTGAATGAAGCAGGATTATCACACCGGCGTCGCGCATCAACCCGGATTTTAATTCGGTCAAATTTGGGATCTTCGGATATAAGAGATATTCAGGAACGCAAAAAGTCAAACTCCGGCCAAAGCGCCAAGCAGAAAAAACAGGACATTCAGCTATGAATTATCTGCTGGTTTTTTTCTATTGAACTTGCGTTTAAGTTCATAGAGTTCCGACAGATCTTCGACATCGCATTTAGAAAGATAGAGGGATTTATCGTTTCGATAAACATACTCGCGTATTTTGCCCTCTTTTCTCAGGCGATAGACCCTCGCTACGGAAAGCTGCAGTAGCTTTGCGGCCGTCGCCTGGGTGAGAAGCCCCTTGTTCTCGCTCCACTTGATGTCAAACCATTTTCTAAAACTCATCTGGTTTCTCCTCTTGTAATATTTCCAGTACAAATGCGAATTGATGCTATTATATCATCTTTAAAGAAGAATTTAAAGCTGAAATCTGTCAAAAATATTACATAAATATAACTTGTTTATTCATAAAAATTTAAATTACTGCTGTTTTTTGCAAGACAGACTCGAGTATATCAACATGCGTTTCCCAGTCACATTGGCGCGAGGCTTCAACGGCTTTTTCAGAAAAAGATTTTTTTTCGCCGCCGTCCAAATCTGAAAAACGTCGAATATTTTCGACCATGAGATCGTAGTCGGCACATTCCGGAACGACATAACCGTTAACGCCGTTTTCAATAATCTCGGAAGCCCCGTTGAAAGATGTTGTAATGACTGGCAGCCCACAGGCGCAGGCCTCCAGGCAGACATTTGCGCAGGGTTCGTATATTGTGGGGTAGAGAAATATATCCGAGGCCACGTAAAAGTCGCGTATATCGGTTCTTCGTCCCTGAAACAGTAGCTTTCCGCCGACCCCTAGCCGTTTTGCGAGCGCCATGAATTCATCCGGCCTGTAGGAGCCCAGGACAATCAGCTTTGATTTGCTGAGAAAGTCTTGCCCGAGGCGAGTAAAGGCGCGTATGGCATGTTCCAGGCCTTTGCTTCTGAAGTTCGCTGCGGCGAACATGAAAATAAAATCATTTTTCCCGAGTCCGAGCTTTCCGCGCAGTTCGTCTTTTTCCCCGGGATATTCCGCGGGAAAGAACTGCTTTATGTTCACTCCGTTTCTTATTACAGTGATCCTTTCTTCGGGGTAGGAATACCTGGAGACTATATGTTTTCTGGTAAGTTCGGCATTGGTAACGACATGCCCGACCCTTCCGGGAGAATACATCCTTTTCTCCAGCTTGAGAATGCCCCGGTGTCTGGGATTCAGTTTCTGGAGGGCGGAATATCTTTTCCCGATCCATTCCGCCTCAACGGATTCGGCTATCCTGAACACATCGCACGGATACGTCCTGGAAAGCGCGTAGGTTACGTCGTAGCCTTCGAAATCGAAGTTCCCGGACTGTATCATCCTGTGGAATGCCGCTGTCCGGCTGAATGCCGACAGATATGCTTTCGGAACGGCATTCCACTCGATCCCCCGCATTTCAGGCGCATTGAACGTCTCGCTGAACACTGTAAGCCTGTGACCTCGGGCCGCAAGTCGCGTACACGCTTCAACCGCATAGCGCTCCGCCCCTCCCCTCAGGATATCGTAGTCCTTTTTTATGACAGCTATTTTCATCAGATGAGGAGAGTATCTCCAGGGCTAAAGTTTAATCCATCCCATTGTATGCATGAAAGCGACAATAATGGCAATCGGGCTGATAAATCGGATAAAGATACCCCAGAGAGAGGCCAATGTCAGCACATGGATTGGAGAGTTGTGGCTCGGATCATCTTTGAGCCCGGAAAGAAGCGAAACCAGATGAACGTCCGCGAAATTCTCCGAACCGTCCCTGATCTCATCGACCGCATGCTTGGTACCCCATACCCACCCGACAAAGACAGAGATCAGCAATCCCCCCAGCGGCAGTAGCCAGTTTGAAGCTATGTTGTCAAGAAAGTTGAAAAAGCTTCCGAAGGAACTGTCTTCTTCGCTCAGTGTGAAAGCTTTCGACAAAGCGTCACGCAAGACCCACAACCTGTCCCAGTTGCTTGTGCTGACAGCAACAAAGGCCCCGAGCAGAAAAATGACAATCCCCACACCCAGAACAGTCTTCCAGCGCTTCATATTGAACTTGTCTATGAAAGCCGCAGAGACTACTTCAAGTAGACTTATGCCCGAAGTCAATGCGGCTATGAATACCAGGAGGAAGAAGATGACAAGCCAGAAATGCCCTCCGGGCATTTTGCTAAAAACCATCGGGATAACATTAAAAAGCAGCCCGGGGCCGGCGCTCGGCTCAAATCCAAGGGCAAAAACGGCCGGAAAAATCGCCAGTCCGGCCATAAGGGCGACCAGAGTATCAAGTCCGACTACAGAAAGGCTGGAAAGGAACAGATTGTCCTTTTTACTCATATAGCTGCCGTAGGTAATCATCACGCCCATACCCAGGCTCAGAGAAAAAAAAGCATGCCCCAACGCACTGAGCACGGACGCCCCGCTTAGTTTAGAGAAGTCCGGATTCAGAAAATAACTTACCCCCGCCGTTGCGCCTTTAAGGCTCAATCCCCTGATAATAACGGCAAGAAGCAAAAGGAAAAGCATAGGCATCAGTATTTTGGACCATCGTTCAATGCCTCTTTTAACCCCCATAACAACAATGCTTATACAACAAATCATAAACACGGCGTGGCAACCGAGAGCCGGCCATGGAAAGAGCTTTTGCTCCGCCCCTTCAACGACAGCGCCGTCGGCAAAAGCGCCAAATGCGTTAGCGGCGCTCTCAATCCCGGAAAAGGCCAGGTCGCCGGAAAAAGCTTTGCAGAGATAACCGAAAACCCATCCTGCCACTACACTGTAGAAGGAGAGAATCATGAAACCCGCCACCACGCCCATAGCGCCGACCAGAGACCAGCTGTATTTAAATACCAGAACACCAAGAAGAACAGAAAGTATTCCCGTTCCCCAGCATTTGAACACCAGCAGAGCAAGGCCGGAAATGACAATAGCCGCGCCAATGATGTGAGACAAAGTAGAATTTGAAGGTTTAAGTTCGTTGAAAGCCCCGATCGGAGACTTTTGGGTCCTTCTTCCCATCGCGACCGCGCAAAGCATTACGGGAAGGCCTATAACGATAATACAGAGGAGGTACACAAGCACAAAAGCCCCGCCCCCGTTCTCCCCGGCTATATAGGGGAATTTCCATATATTGCCAAGGCCTATGGCCGAACCGGCGGCCGCCAGGATGAAACCCAGATTTCCGCTCCAATGTTCACGATTCCCGGATTCATTTCCGTTCATATCTGTACCTCTCGGTCATAATATCTATTGCAGAACTTCGAGTTAGCTCGAAACAGCTTCAGTAAGGCTTCGGACGAATTCCCCGAGCTGGGGGAGTTCGAGTTCACCTTTTGATATCGCCTGGATCTTACGGACGATCGCGCTTCCCACGACTACGCCATCAACGCCTGTTGACGCGGCATTTTTCACGTGTTCTGGGCTGGATATCCCGAATCCTACGACAACCGGGAGGTCCGTCGAACCGTGTATCCGTGAGATCGTTCCGGAAAAATCAGAAGCGAAATCGTCGCCCTCCCCTGTTACGCCTTCGCGCGAAACGTAGTATACGAAACCGGTCGCGCTTTTTGCGAGGAGCGATATCCTTTCCTCGGAACTTGTAGGCGCAACGAGTGTCACAAGCTTGAGACCACTGGAATCTATCGCCTCGCGGTACCCGGTCTCCTCATCGGGCGGAAGATCAAGCGGCAGTATGGCGTCAACTCCGGACTCCGCGGCTTTTCCGCAGTATTCTCCAAAAGAGACTCCCTCAACGTACGCGACGGGGTTCAGGTATGTAAACAGTACCAGCGGAAGATCCGGGTGCCTGGCGCGGATCTCTTTTGCCTGGTCCAGCACCTTCAGCGCGTTCATACCCGCGTCAAGGGCGCGTCCGGCCGCAAGCTGGTTGGCTTCTCCGTCCGCGAGTGGATCGGAAAAAGGAACTCCAAGTTCGAGCACATCGATTCCCGCGGAAACAAGTTCATCGACTATCTCAAGGGAAGTCTTGTAATCGGGGTCGCCGGACGTGATATACGCCACGAAAGCCGGACGCCCCTGCTTTCTGCACTTTTCAAATCTTTTTGCGAGTTTCTCAGATCCCATAAAAATTCCAGCGGTTCTCTGTGGATTAAACAACGGAAAAAATATAAATAAGCCTGAATCAGCCAAAAATCAAATACGAAGCGGAAGTTTGGTTACCAGCACATGAACTGGGCGGGCTTGTTTTATATGCCAATTGGACCTACCTTGACATACTGCATGCCAATCAATGACAGCAACAGCGAACCTGAATAAAAAGGTCAACCCGTTTTGGACATACTGGTTTTCATAGATAGTTTCGGTACTGATTCCATGGGTGGCGCTCGCCGGGTCTTCTTCGAGACCGGGAAACTTCTCGCTAAAAACGGGAACAGAGTAAGGGCGATCTGCCGTAAGGACGGCTATTTCAGCGGCGGAAAAATGGGAGGCATTGAATTCATTGTCTACGATGATTTCCCTGGAGGACAACTGAAAAAACTTATTCACTATCGCCGTAAAATAGCAACTCTTGCCGATGCCGAAATATCCGCTTCAAAGCCGGATCTTGCAATATTTCATTCTTCGTCTGCCGTCTTTGGCCTGCGAAAGATAAAACCATTGAAGGATATTCCGAAAGTATACTATTTCCATTCTCCCTGGAACCGCGAATACGAGATTGCAAGGCAAGGAAAGACAGGACTGCTAAGTTCGTTTCTTTCCAAAATCCGCAAGGGATACGACCGGCGCAACCTCAAGTGGGCAAACGGGATCGTGGTCCTTTCTGAATATATGAAGGGGGAACTCGTTTCCGAGCATCCCGCCGCCGGAAAAAAGCCGACAGTCGTAATACCGGGCGGGGCCGACACAGAAATATTCAGACCTCCGGAAAACCACGAAGAAAAGAAAACACTGCGCGCCAAGTTTGGATTCGATCCTGATATCCCAATTATTTTGACAACACGCAGGCTGGTGAAACGCACCGGAGTAGATATTCTGATTGAGGCGTTTGCAGCAGCAAAGGACAGATTTCCGGATGGCAGCAAACTTGTGATAACGGGCGACGGGCCTCTGCGCCGGAATCTCGTACGAATTGCGAAAAATAAAGGAATTTCCGGGGATGTAGTATTTACCGGCTTTCTGGAAAGGGAAGAGTTGCCGGAATATTACAGGCTGGCGGATCTCTACGTCCTGCCAACTCTCGAACTGGAAGGTTTCGGGTTGTCCACTGTGGAGGCACTGTCATCCGGACTTCCGGTAGTAGCAACAAATGTCGGCGGAACAAAGGAAATACTCGACAAAGTTCCCGCAAGACTTCTCGTACCTCCGGGAGACATACATACTCTTTCGGAGAAGATGGTCTGGGCCCTGAACAATCCGGATATAAAGGAGACGGGAAAACAGGGCCGGAACCTCGCGGAGAAAACTTTCAACTGGAAAATCCACTGCAAACGGCTTATTGAATTCGCTTATGGAATCACTTGTTAAGGGAACCTTTCAGATTACCAAGTGCGTAGAAGAACAGCGAACAGAGAAGGAGGAACTTCAAAGTGACGAGTGCACGAAACATAAAAACCAGCTGTCTCAATATTCTGTAGACAAGTGGACGTGTTGCTTTAAAGTTCTTTTTAAATCCTTCGTCTAGTTCCAGAACAAGTTCCGGATGCTCCCTGCGCACAATGGCCGAGTTTTTGCCCTTAACATATGAAAGCTTCATGAGCTTCGCAAAAGACGCGGGCATGGGGTGGTACGCCCAAGTGTCGGGAACCACGCAAACCCGGCGGCCGGCCTGCCTGACCCGCTGCCGCAGGTCGGGGTCGGTTCCTGCTATTATTTCCGGGTTCTCCCAACCAACATCCTTAAAGAGTTTTGCGGGTATAGCCAGGCACATATGGCTGACCATATCGCTGTCGACCAGTTCCTTCTGTACCGGGAAGAGGGATCTGGGGATCTGGCGGGCCGCTGCTTTCTGTAGCCAATTGGAATCCTCGGGTATCCGCTGTGACGGTCCTGTTATACCCAAATCATCCC
>CAZGYO010000159.1:0-6477 GCA_964530455.1 uncultured Victivallales bacterium | reverse complement strand
TTCCGTCCCGAAACCAGAGCTCCATTCCTTCCATGCCGGTATTCTCGTCTTCCAGGTTTCCGCGCTTTTGCTCTCGCAGTACCTGAGGTTCTGGAGATAGGTGTCCAGGTAGTGTATCAGTGTTTCCGTTTCACTAATTCTGCCGTGTTCCACCTGCGAGATAAAGAGCCCTATACATCCCATGGCCCACAGCGCCGGATCCGTTTTAGCAGTTTCGAAAAGTTCGTTCATCGAATAGTCCTTTTTTCCTGTAAGCTCGGAAAGAACTGCCGCCACCACGGGGTCATCTCCGTGTTCGGAGAGTATTTTTTCGGCGGCCTTCAGCGCCGGGTTTTTCTTTTTACTCAGGCGCATATCGATTATTTTCGCGACTTCGGCGTAAAGTTTCTCCCTGTTTTCCGGTTCGTCCCTGTCGGCGCTGCGTGAGGATACCAGCGGTTCCAGTTCCGTCACGTCACCTTTGCCCAGAAGCATCCAGGAATGCCATTTGCCCACCCTTTCGTACCATGAGGTGGCCCAGTGATTCTTAGACATTCCGGTTATCTGCGAGTAATACTGGTCCCTTATCTCATTGAGTTGCCCTGCATCGTCCTCGTTGCGGACGGCCGCAAGGTAGCGGGAGAGATGTCCCGTCGCGCTCCATTCCCCGGGGAAATTCTTCAGCGCCGACTTGAAATCATTTTCATTGATCGAACCGGATAAAAAACCCATGATTTTGTCCGCCTCATCTTTGCCGGGAGTATTCATGTCGCCTAGAAATTCCTTCAAAGTCGCGATGCTGTCCCTCGAATCCTCCGTGTCCTTCAACGTGTAGGCTATGGCCAGCATTGAATAGATCTTGGCGAAGTCCTCCTTGTTGGAGTCGTCGAAAGCCGCTTCGCTTCCCCTCTCTATCGCCCCCTCTATATCCCCTTTGCGGAAAGCTTCCGATATGTCCCCAAGTCCCGCTCCGAAAATAGTGCAGGCGTATAAAAAAAGTGTTGTTGGAACAGTGTATCTTAAGATGTACTTTGTCATTTTCGTGTCTGCGTTAGGTTTATTTCGATCCCTGCTTCTATAATTATAACCCAAATAAAAAAAAATAAAACCCCGGAATGTTAAATTTGTTGTTTTTGGCGGTTTGCTCATGTTTGCCCCGGGGGGTAAATATGAACAACCGATATGAGAAGTCCCGCGGAAGCGGGTCTTCGGAGAAGAGATTACTTGCCGCTTTCCAGCCTTTCGGCCAGTGTTTTGGGCAGTCCTGCATCAAGTATTTTTTTCTGAGCGGAGGCTATATCGTATTCCACCCTCAGAAGAGTGACGGAGTTGTCTTCGAGATCGAAAAGCGCCGCCGACGCACGGGAATCAAAATCCCTGGGTTGTCCGACCGATCCGGGATTTATAAGAAACTTCGCGTCCGGCAGGTTCGGGAAACAGCGAGAGGTCAGCATTTCAAAGCTTATCTGTCTTTCCGCAAGTGTGAAAAGCAGCGGGATATGGGTGTGTCCGTAGAAACAGAAGGGTTCGGTCTGGACAAAGAAGTGGAACAGCGCGGAATTGGTGTTGAGCACATAGGGCCATTGTTTGCCGTCGTCAAACTCCAGAGACGCATGGGTCCACTGGATCCCGGAAAAGCTTCTGGATATCGGCAGATTCTTCAGCCAGTCGATATCCTTCCGGTCAAGCTTGTCCTGGGTCCAGAGGATGGCCTCCCTGGCATAAGGCTGTATCTTCCAGTCACTTTCTTCCTCGGTAGTGTACTGGTCATGGTTTCCGCGGACGGATTCGATCTCTTTTTCACGAATGAAATCGATACACTCGGACGGCGAGGCGCCATAGCCGACAATATCGCCTGTGGAAATGAACTTGTCACATCCCTTTCCACTAAGCTCTTGCCATACGGCTTTCAGCGCTTCAATGTTGCTGTGTATATCTCCTAAGACCCCTATAAGCATAATTAAAATACACCTCTTTGTTTTTAATAATAACTTTATAAAACGAAAAAATCCACAAATTCCTCAGGAAATTCTGAAATATATGTTGGAAGATAGGGGATTTTACCATATATTGTGGATGTCAAGAGTAACAAACCACTATATGTTGTCGCTTATGGGAGCCGCAGAACAGATTTACGACGAGAGCAAGATCAAGACCCTAAGTTCGCTGGAGCACATTCGCATGCGTCCGGGCATGTATATCGGGCGGATGGGAGACGGAGCGCATCCGGACGACGGGATCTATGTCCTGCTCAAAGAAGTCATAGATAACAGCGTAGATGAATACATAATGGGCGCCGGCCGCCGGATCGACATCGATATTGAAGGCGATATGGTGAAAGTCCGGGACTACGGGCGTGGGATTCCCCTGGGCAAGGTGGTTGACTGCGTTTCACAGATCAATACAGGGGCCAAGTACAACACCGATGTGTTTCAGTTTTCCGTGGGCCTGAACGGAGTTGGCACCAAGGCGGTGAACGCTCTTTCGGAGCACTTCACGGTTGTCTCCTACAGGGAAGGGAAGTTTTTCCGTGCTGAATTCGAACGCGGTGTCCTGCTTGAGGAGAAGAAGGGAAAGGCTCCGGACGAAAAAAACGGGACAATGGTTTCTTTTTCTCCCGACTCCGAGCTGTTTTTAAAGTTTAAATTTGACATGGAGTACGTCGAGAAACGGCTCTGGAACTACGCATTCCTCAACCGGGGGCTGTCTCTGTATCTCAACGGAAAGAGGTTCTATTCGAAGAACGGATTGAGAGACCTTATAGAAAGCGAAGTGGGTGAGGAGAAGCTGTACAAGATAATACATTATTCGGACAAGACGCTGGAATTCGCGTTCTGCCATTCATACAACTACGGTGAAAACTATTATTCGTTCGTGAACGGACAGCACACGAACAACGGGGGGACACATCTTTCCGCCTACCGCGAAGGGATTCTCAAGGGCGTGAACGAATTTTCCAACAAGAATTTCGAGGGAGCCGACGTAAGGAACGGAATCGTCGGCGCCGTCGCGATAAAGCTCCAGGAACCTATTTTCGAGTCGCAGACCAAAAACAAGCTCGGGAACAGCGATGTAAGAGGCTGGATCGTCAACAAGGTCCGGGAAGTTGTCGTGGACTACCTTCACAAGAATCTGGACGAGTCAGAGGTGATTCTGGAGAAGATAAGGTCAAACGAGAAGGTCAGGAAACATATTCAGGCCGTAAAAAAACAGTCACGAGAAAAGGCGAAGAAGATGTCGCTGAAGATCCCGAATCTCAAGGATTGCAAAAAGCACCTCGGCGACGGTTCCAGGGAAGGGGAGGAATCGACCATCTTTATTACCGAGGGACAGTCTGCGGCAGGCTCCATGGTGTCCTGCCGAGATGTCAACACACAGGCCATTTTCTCCCTGAAAGGAAAACCTCTGAACTGCCAGGGCGAAAGGATAGACAAGGTGTACAAGAACGAAGAACTCTACTACATCATGCAGGCGCTGAACATCGAGGACGATGTCGAAAACCTTAGATACAACAGGGTCGTACTGGCTACGGACTCAGATGTCGACGGCGTGCATATCCGGAATCTGCTTATCACCTTTTTCCTGACTTTTTTTGAGCCGCTTGTTCTGGCGGGACATCTTCATATTCTCGAGACCCCCCTTTTCAGGGTCCGGAACAAGTCTAAAACCACCTATTGCTACGGCGAGGAGGAACGCAGGGACGCTGTCGAGGAACTGGGCGGACGCGGCATAGAGATAACACGGTTCAAGGGGCTGGGCGAGATATCGCCTGACGAATTCGGCCAGTTCATCGGGGATGACATCAGGCTTGCCAGCGTTACCGTCGATCACATGCGGGACGTTCCGGAAATACTCGAATTCTATATGGGCAGGAATACGCCAGAACGCAAAAACTACATAATGGAGAACCTTGTATAGATGTCGCCGGGCAAGTCTTCTAAAAAGAAAAAGAATAGCTCCGAAGACGCAGCCGGGAAAGTTTCCGGGGATTTTAGTATCTCGGACGCCCTCAATGAAAAAGCCGCGGGTTCCGAAGCCGAGACCTTCGAGGAGGCGGGTATTCCTATAAGCGGCAATTCGCATCTGCGCCGCCTGATGAACAGCAATTTCATGGAGTACGCCTCCTACGTTATAAAAGACAGGGCTATTCCCGATGTTGACGACGGGCTTAAACCGGTGCAAAGGCGCATACTCTGGTCCCTATTCAGGCTGGATGACGGTAAATTCCACAAGGTGGCGAATGTCATAGGGCACAGCATGCAGTTCCACCCGCACGGCGATGCGTCCATCTACGAGGCGCTGGTAAACCTTGCCAACAAAGACTATTTCATAGATAAGCAGGGGAATTTCGGGCATAAACTGACCGGCGATCCGGCTTCGGCGGCAAGGTATATCGAGTGCAGGCTGACACCGCTGGCCAAAGAGGTCCTTTTCAACCGGGACATAACGGAGTTCGAAGATTCCTACGACGGCAGGAACAAAGAACCTGTCGTTCTGCCCGCCAAGGTTCCCGTTCTTCTCATGTGCGGCGGGGAAGGTATAGCCGTGGGCATGTCGACAAGGATACTGCCACACAATTTTAAAGAGCTTCTCGAAGCCCAGATATCCATTCTCAGGGAACAGTCTTTCGAGGTCTACCCGGATTTTTTCAACGGCGGTCTGATGGATGTTTCAGAATACGACGAGGGGAACGGGAAGGTTACCGTCAGGGCAAAAATAGATATTGAAGGGCGGAAGCTTTTAATTCGGGAGATCCCTTTCGCGACTACAACGGAACGGCTGATAAGTTCAATAGAGAACGCCGCGAGAAGAAACAAAATCAAAATATCCTCCATTAACGATTTCACCACCGAAAAAGCGGAAATTGAAATCACGCCGGCACGCGGATACGCGCCGGAGAAAGCGCTGAAAGCCCTTTACGCCTATACGGACTGTTCAATGTCTATCGGAGCGACCCTGACTGTGATAGCCGACGGTCAGCCCGTGCAGATGACGGTAAAGGAAGTCCTCAGACGAAACACGGATAAACTTCTTGGATATCTGAAAAGGGAACTCGAGATAGAACTCGGAAAACTGAACGACGCTTTTCATGAGAAGTCCCTGGCGCAGATTTTCATAGAGAATCGCATATACAAACGGATTGAGGAGTGCGAGGAGTACGGCGCCATCCTGAAAGAGGTGCGCAAAGGTCTGTCCAGATTCAAGTCCAGCCTGAAACGGAAAATAGTCGACGAAGACATCGAAAAACTTCTGGCCATACCCATCCGCAGAATCTCTCTCTTCGATATAAACAAGAACAAAAAGGATATAGAGGGAATCGTCGAGGACATAGACTCCGTCGAGAAGAAACTTAAACGTCTTCGATCACACGCCATAAAGTATTTGAATACGCTTATTAAAAAGTACAGCGAGGCCTTCCCGAGAAGGACCGTTATAGACTCTTTCGACAGGATAGACGTCAAGAAAGTCGCGCTCAACAATATAAAAATAGCTTGGGACAGAAAGAACTGTTACGTGGGAACGAGCGTCAGGAGCGACGACAACATAAAGTGCAACGAGTTCGACAAACTGCTGTGCATACAGCGTTCCGGCAGCTACAGGATAATAAATATCCCCGACAAACTCTATGTGGGCAGGCTCTGCTATTTCAACAAGCATGACAAGAAACAGGTTTTCGGGGTGATATACAGCGACAAGAAAACCGGCAAGCACTATGCCAAGAAGGTGAAGATCTCGAGTTTCATTCTCGATAAGGAATACCGGCTTTGTCCGAAAGGTTGCCGCCTGGAACTGATAACTTCGCGGGTGAATTCGATCTACGAATGCGTATTCGAGTCCGGGAAACGCCGGGTGGTCAAATCCCTGGAATACGATCTGTCCGAAGCTCCGGAACGCAGCCCCAAAGCACGGGGCGGTCTTATCAGCCCGAAAAAGGTGCTGAACCTGAAGTTTGTCGGATATTCCAACGAAGAATCAGATGCCGTTGAAGAAAGCGGCTCCAACGCTGAGAAAAAAAAGGCTGGAGAGCCGAAACCTGAATCTCCGGCGAAGAACACCGAACGGAAAAATAAAAATACGGCAAAACCCGAAAAAAGGAAAAAAGGCGCCCCCCCGGCGGACGATGCCCGACCCGGTGTCTCGCAGCCGGAATTGTTTTAAAGAACCAGTTTTATCGTGTTTTTGTGGCTGATGTCACGGATTCACGTGGAAAGTTAAATATAATCCTTTCAGGTGTAATCATGAGAATTTCAATTCTGTCAGCCCTTATGGCGGCGATTGCTTTGTCGATCGCTTCCTGCGGTCACTCTGTTTGCTCACGCAACCTTGAAAATGTCGCAAAACTGCGCGAGGGGATGACGCAGTCCGAAGTCAGGGAACTCATGGGAGTCCCTCTTGAATCCGAAAGCTATCATAAGCCTAATGTATGGTACTACTACACTGAAAGGAAATGGGCTGACGGCAACGTGACCTCAGATGAATGCACTCCACTTGTGTTTG
>CAZGYO010000158.1:0-6480 GCA_964530455.1 uncultured Victivallales bacterium | reverse complement strand
CCGTATACTGCCCACATTCTGGATTGACCCTCAGGAGGGTACCTGAATAGTTACTCTGAAAGAGAAAAACATCAAGGGCGACAAGCTGATAAACATTCTGCGCATGGGCCATCACAAGGTAGCGCTCTCGGACAGCGAGATTAACACTCTCAACTGGTGGTCCATGCTGAGAATGCCCTTCAGCGGAACTTACGCCTCGTTCGGGACGGCCGGGGACGAATGCGATCTGCCCTACTCACATCCCGAAGGCCCCAAAGGACAGGAGAACCCCGACGCTGTTGCCCTTGATTTCAATGAAAGCGTACTGGCCGAACGCTGTCACAAGTGCCACGTCAAAGGCGAAAGAAAACAAAAGACTCACAGCAAATATACCGGACGCGGCTGGCCCAGAGCCCGGGGTTACGACTATATGTTCAACATGACAAGTCCCGAAAAATCCCTTCTCCTTCTTGCGCCGCTCTCCAAAGAGTCCGGCGGGCTCGGCCTGTGCAGACAAAAAGACGCCCGATCGAAACTCAGGAAAAAAGCGCCGGGGAAAAGCCCCGATACTCCTCCCGCGGACGTGTTTAAGTCAACCAATGACCCCGACTACAAGGCGCTGCTTGCAGAACTCCGCCGCATGAGCGGACATCTCTCCGAAAGAAAGACCTTCCCGCATGCTGAAAAATGGCGGCCAGTAGGCGACTATATACGGACCATGAAACTCTATGGTGTACTGCCACGGGATTTCGATTTTAACCGAACCCCTCTCAACCCTTTCGGAATAGATACCGCATACTACAATATCTTCTACGACGGCAGGACAGGTAACGAGAAGCCGCTGTATAGCGGCGAATAGATTCGTGAATCCGTGATATTGGCTCTATTCCTCGATGTAGTTCGGATCCTTCTCCAACTGGTGGTCGATCACGACCTCTTCGCCGTCGTCCGGGTCTATGGTGAACTCGAAGGAGGAACGAAGATAACCGATCTTCCTTATCTCGATAAGATATGTCCCCGGTGCGAGCCCGGGAATCCTGACGGGTGTATCTCCCTCGAGAAATTTGTCGATATAGGCGTCCGCGCCGCTAGGCTGGCTTTTGATTACAAGAGTATGCTCCGGTGATTCAAACCAGGACATGCAGGCGCCAAGAAGAAGCATCGCAAATGCGAGAAGCGCAATATAGATCGCTTTTTTCATATGCACTCACCTTTTGTTGAACAACAAGTTATCTTTGATAAAATTTTTAAAAATCTACATATCAGGACATGCAAAAACAAGCCGTTATTCAAAAATTCACGCGAAAGGAAGCGCGAGCAATCAAATATGAGCCCAGTCCGGTTTTTGTTTTACCATACCTTTGAATATCCCTGAACTGAAAACTAGTTTAAAAGGTAAGTCGAGAATGGTCCGGCTGTCGGTTTTCGAGCCGGCAGACAAAACAGGAGACATGTTCCGGGCAGACCCGAAAATGGAAGTGAAAGGATGGAGAAAATGCCGATTAAAAGACTCACAGGAACAATTCCGGCGCTGATAATAGTTTTTCTACTCACCGCGTCTTTCCCGGGGGCCGGCCAGGATTCTTACGGATGCTATATGCCGCTGCTGGGCACGGTCAAACCGCCGGATAAGATAAAGATCGAAGGCGCCGAGAATACCCCCATCCATCGCGTACAGGCCAAAAGGCCGCCCTACTACCTGGCGGAAGTCCCCGACGGCAGATACAGAATAATTGTACACTATCTCACCGCCGGTGATAAGGACAACGGCTTTTTCAAGGTTCAGATAAACGGAAAAATCATGACAGATAAAATCCCGTGTTTCGAAGCCGGAAAAGCGAAGCTCAAGACCCTTGAAGCCGCCAGTGTCGAGTGCGATGCCCAAGCGGATGGAGGAAAACTTAAAATACGCTTTCCGCGCACGCACGACCAGCAATACGCGATAAGCGCTATAGAGGCGCTGGGCGATACTTTTAAATTGCGCATCAACTGCGGGGGCAAAGAATTCAAAGACTCCTCCGGCAAGCTCTGGAAAGCCGACAGAGAACTGCCCTTTCCCGATGTCACCATAAAACTCGATCCATGCGATAAAAAGGG
This sequence comes from uncultured Victivallales bacterium, assembly GCA_964530455.1. Classification (GTDB taxonomy): domain Bacteria; phylum Verrucomicrobiota; class Lentisphaeria; order Victivallales; family CAZGYO01; genus CAZGYO01. The sequence goes on along the minus strand of CAZGYO010000158.1, from coordinate 4,404 downwards.
CGAATGGGTTGATATAGGCTCGGAAATGCTTGAAAAACTCAATGCGGAGGGCGCCGATCCCGTCGTTAAATGGAACGGCACCTATACCAGGAACGTAAACGGTATCTTTACCGACCGTTCAGGTAATACATACGTCAATTTTTCGGGTATAGGACTCTGGCGCTACGGCGGGCCGGGGGGGACACTGGAACGCGCCGACGCAGGAATATACACCAGCGTGTTCAAAAGCGAGTCGACCAACCCCTACGGCCCGGGCTTCGTGCTCTTCTGCAGCCACGGGTTTAATGACAAAAAGGCCTATCAGGCCCTGGCCTGGGACGGGAAGACGATCGAGACCTGGCCGCTTGACGGAGATGTCGGTACTGTTGACTGGTCGGACCCCGACAGGGAAAAACTTCTGTTCTTCATGCCAAGGCACAATAATATTCTCGTGACCTCAAAAGACTCCGGCAAGACGCGGACGGAGGTCGTGAAAAAGGATAAAATAGTAAACGTCGGGGCACTCGGCGATGGTGTCCTTGTCTACGCCGTCTCCGCGCGTAAAGGATCTCCGGAAGATGGCATCTATCGGAGCCCCGACATGGGAAAGACCTGGGAGAAAGTCTCCAACGCCAAATCCGCTCCCGTCAACTGTTCCCCGATCTTCGCATTCAAAGAACGCGCCTATTTCAACTCGACCGAAGGCCTGCTGAAGAGCGCCGACCGCGGGAAAACATGGCGGCTCGTGCCGGATTCCCCGGTTTTTACATACGCAGTTCAGCCAGCCGAAAACGACACGCATCTTCTCGGTTTCAACGAGGAGGGCGGTTTCGAATCAAAAGACCAGGGAGTGACCTGGAAAAAGATAATGCCCGCGCCGCCAACGGTGTTCACCGGCGATGTAGAGCGTAAAAGACAGAAATGGCTCCAAAGCCACAACTACTATAGCTTCGAGTGGGACTGTAAAAAGAATATCGTGTACGCCTTCGCGCCCGACGCGGTATTCCTTTTCGCGCTGCCATAACCGGTAACTGGTACTGTCCCCGGGCTCCCGGCTTGTTCCTAAAGCTATATTGGACAATCCGGTTTCAGCCTGTAGATTTCTTTTTCGAAATTAATCTCAAAACAGGCACTTTCTTATGAGTTGTCTAAAAGGTAAGTCCGAAGCCCGTGAAAAATCCGGACGCTACAAATGCAGAAAGTGTAAAGCAGTCTCGAAAAAGAAAAAACACCTCTGTAAACCAAAGAAAATAAAGGGTTGAAGATGTCCGGATTCAGACTTGGCGTAGATCTCGGGGGAACAAAGATACTCGTGCTTGCAATCGGGCCCGACGGAAAGGTGGCCGCTAGAGCCAAGGAATCCACTCCCGTGGACCAAGGATTCGACAAAGTCTGCGCCGGACTCGAACGGTGCGCCAGAAAAGCGGCAGGCAAAGCCGATATAGCCTGGGAAAAGGTCTCCGACATCGGTGTCGCAGTCCCCACTTCCGTCGATCCGGACACAGGGGAAGCTCTGCACGCCCCTAACCTCGGATGGAAAAACAAAGCTCTTAAAAAGACACTCGAGAAGATATTCAAAAGGAAAGTCCACCTTGGAAATGACGTCAACTGCGGAACTTTCGCCGAATACATGCTTGGCGCGGGGAAGGGGGCCAGAACCCTTGTCGCTTATTTCGTTGGAACAGGGCTTGGAGGAGGAATCGTAATCGACGGAAAAATGCAGACCGGACTCCGCGGAGCCGCCGCTGAACTCGGACACGAAATTATCAGGGCCAAAGGAAGAAAATGCGGATGCGGGAAAAAGGGCTGCGTCGAAGCTTACTGCAGCAAAACCGCTTTCTGCAGGGAATTCGAGAGGCTTATAAATCTAAAAGGCCGCAGCAGCGTCCTTGCCGATATACACGGCAAGGATTTCTCGGTCATAAAAAGCGGCGAATTAAAGAAAGCCTGGATGATGGAGGACAAGGTTACACGCAAGGTCCTTAAGAAAGCTATGCGCATGCTCGGCCTGGCAATCGCAAACCAGATGTCCATACTCGGGCCCGACCGCGTCGTGCTGGGCGGCGGCGTGATAGAGGCTCTCGGCGATGAACTGCTCCCGTTCGTACGGAAAGGAATAAAAAAGAATCTCTTCGCATACGATTTCCAGGATGTCGATCTGCGGATTTCGCAACTCGGCGATGACGCTGTTCCGCTGGGCGCCGCCCTGATGGGGGCGCAGCTCGCCCCGTTATTTCATGAAAAATAGATATTTCATGAAATATGCGGGTTAGGGCCGACCCCGGGCTTGCCGGGCTTACCCGATGGCTTCACCTCCCTTTTCTCCGGTCCTTATGCGGATGCATTCTTCCAGTGGCAGTATGAATATCTTCCCGTCGCCGATAACGCCTGTCCTGGCTCCCTCTACTATCGCGGCGACGGTGGCGTCCACGTATTCCTGGTTCACCGCTATCTCAATTCGTAGCTTCTTCAGCAGGTTTACCTCAAAATCGACCCCTCGGTACGATTCGTGATAACCCTTCTGCTGTCCGCAGCCAAGCGCGTTTGTAACGGATATCTTGAATATCTCCTTCTCGTATAGACATTGCTTGACGTTATTGAGCTTTTCAGGCTGAATGTAGGCTATTATAAGTTTCATGATATACTTTCCTTTCTTATAAATTTTTAATGGGTTATGAAAAATTTATTGGTTGTTGAATATCTGGAACCCGCCATAGGCCTCCATCCCGTGTTCGCCGATATCCAGTCCTTTTATCTCCTCGTTTTCCCCGACACGTATTCCCACTGACTTTTTAAGTACCAGGAATATTAAAAATGCCGACGGAAAACATACCAGCGCATAGGAAATAACTCCGAGAACCTGTACCCCGAATCTGACGGTGTAACCAAGATCGGACCCCATTGCTGTAGCTGTTGCCCCATTGGCGAAGATCCCGACGAACAAGGTTCCGAGAATCCCGCAGACCAGATGCACAGTCGTTGCTCCTACCGGGTCATCGAGCTGTATTTTGTCGAACCCGATTACCGAGACCACCGCTACCGCTCCGCATATAAGCCCTATAAGAATAGCGGCGCTTATCGACACCAGGTCCGCACCGGCCGTGATTCCGACAAGACCCGCGAGGCAGCCGTTCAGAACCATCGAAAGGTCGGGCTTGTGCTGCACGGTCCATGACGCCATCATGGCGCCTATTATTCCCGCCGCGGCCGCCAGTGAGGTCGTCGTGAGCACGTAGGATACTTCGCCTGGATTTGCGGAAAGCACCGATCCGCCGTTGAAACCGAACCATCCCAGCCACAGCAGAAATACTCCGATAGTAAGAAGCGGCATGTTGTGGCCCTGTATCGGCTTGCTCATGCCCTTTACATATTTGCCGAGCCTGGGCCCGAGGAGGATTATTCCCGCAAGTGCCGCCCAGCCGCCCACGGAATGGACAAGTGTTGATCCGGCGAAATCGTGAAATCCGCGTTCCGCCAGCCATCCGCCGCCCCATTTCCAGGAACCTACAAAAGGATAGATCAGCATTACATATATCGTCGAGAATATCAGAAAAGGGCCCAGCTTTACCCGCTCGGCCACCGCGCCTGAAACGATCGTGGCCGCTGTCGCCGCAAACATCCCCTGGAAAAGAAAATCCGTCCAGTAGGTGTAGCCCACGTTGTAGCTGCTTGTCAGTCCCGCGGCGTCCGTGCCGATTCCAAGGCCGGAACAGCCGATGAACTTGCCCAGCATCCACCCTTCTTCGCCGGGGTACATGAGGTTGAAGCCTATTACTGCGTAGGTTAGAAGTCCTATAGCGACAATCCCCGTGTTCTTGAACAGGATGTTGACCGTGTTCTTCGCACGCGTAAGCCCGGTTTCAACTGTCGCGAAGCCAAGATGCATCACGAACACGAGAAACGTACTTACCATCATCCAGAGATTGTTCGCGGTAAACATCTCCTCGCTTACTTCCTCGCCGGCCACCGCTTTCCAGCCGGTAAAAACCAGAAATGCGGCACACAATGATAACTTCACGCTCTTTTTCATAAGCATTCACCTTTCTTTTTTTTTGATTTGTCTCACTTTAGCAGAAGACGTGCCAGACCTCATGGCTTTCAGCCTAAGTCTTTGCCGATCAGTAAATAAAAAAATAAAGCTCTGCCTGTTGTTGTTTGCGAGTGGCGCTTTTTATTACAAAATTGTAATAAAAAGCCAGCCTTCGGAACAATTTTGTTTAGCAAGGGCGCGGATGCGCCAGGGAAATCCCCGCTCCCGCATCGGCCTGCCTGAGCGACTACGCTCGCAGTCAGGCGACGCGCAGGCGCTACCAACGCGGTTCACGCGGAGTGTTGAAATTGGCTCCCAGGCATTATCCTGAATGAAGCAGTGCGCACAACTTGTTTTTACCCGTTCTCAAGATATACTGACACAAGGCGGAAGCT
>CAZGYO010000157.1:0-6481 GCA_964530455.1 uncultured Victivallales bacterium | reverse complement strand
CCCGAAAGAGGTCTTTTTCAGCTCAAGTGTTGCACTTCAAACTTGAAACCGCCGCGGGCTATATTCTTGGTTCTTGCGTGTCTTGCATTTCGAACGTCCTGAACCTGAAATACCCATTTATGGATCCATCGCTTTATGCGCTATATTCCGTCAGCCGGAATCTTGACTTCAGCAATGAGCGGATGTGCAGCCTTTTTGAATCCGCAGGAATACCGGTTTTTACAATTGAAGAAGGGCAGCGTGAGTTGTCATTATACGCAACGGAACAAGAAGATGGGGGGTAGTGTAACCAACCCGACCACTATATTGGAAATGGGTCCATCTCCGAAACACAAACGCCAATAGAGGGCCCCTTAACATCCTGTTCATTCTCATCGACGACCTCGGGATTCCCGATCTCGGCTGCTACCCCCAATTTTTCATGAAAAATTGGGGCTAAACACAAAAATATAATATTTAAAGTAGTCAGACCCCGATAGACCGAAGATAAGCCACGCCAATTAAGCAACTTTGCTTGGTCCAACCCGAACCCAGGCGAACCCACGCATTAACCGAAAAGGTTTTTCGCGACATCAATAGGCGTGACGATTCCGAGATGCCTGGATTTCGTCCGGGAATCCACCACTATGAGCACATGGCTTCCGGAACGTTTTGCGGCTGTCAGGATCTGTCCCGGATTAGCATTTTCCGGAACAGTGGACAGCGGTCTGAGAATATCCCCGACCTTTCTTTCATCCCAGCGGTCCTCGGGTATTTTAAAAATGGCGTCATAGAGGCTGAAGACGCCGCACCAGCATTCTTCGTTGCGTCTCCTGACCGGGAGCCTTGACTTTCCTTTCAGTCTGCAGATCTCCGCGGCCTCCCTGACATTCAGCGAACTTGGTATATCGAATACGCCGTCTTTTTCCTGCTGTATATCCCTCGCGGTCAGCGAGTGGAAATCCACCGATCTGTCAAGTATTTCGGCCGCGGCTCCGTCTATTATTCCTGCTTTTTCACTTTCTCTGAGAAGTATGCGGAAATCCTCGCGCATAAGTTTTCCGGATGATCCGTCCCCCTGTCCTCCTCCGCTTATTCGGCAGATGAAATCCGTAAACCATGACATGACCCGCACCGGGACATAGAGGACTATAAAGCAGAGGTACAGAAAATGCGCGAAGACCAGGCATCTCTCGTATGGTTGTTGCCTGAACCAATCTTTCGGCACGATCTCCACTGTCAGGCAGAAAAAAGTCAGAATTATGCCTGTAGCCAGGAGTACGGACGGGCTGTCGGATTGGAATATCTGCTCGGACGCCATTTTCGCCATGTTCGAAGCGCAAACCACGCAGATATTCGTACCTATCAGAGTAGTTGCCAGAAGATAACCGGGGTGCTGCAGGAAGAAATGCAGCAGGCCGGCGCCGCGGACCCTGCTTTTGACCCCGTGCCGGACCCGGGGTTTCATCATTGATATCAGGCCGGTCTCTATTCCGCTGAAAAAGGCCATTCCGAGAAGAAAGACGAAAGTGAGAAACAAATAGACCATTTATTTCCCCCTCCCGCTTATTCTCGCCTGCAATACGCTGTTGTCGGAAACCTGCAGTGCCTTCATGCGCACGTTTCCTATATGAAGTTCCGCGTCCCGGTCCGGTATTCTGTCAAGAAACTGACAGAAAAGCCCGTTCAATGTGTCTGCGCCGCAGTTCGGGAGTGTCAAACCGGTCAGTTCTTCGAGTTCGTCGAGAGGGATCCTTCCGTCAACAATCCAGGTCCCGGGTTTTTCGAGTATTATTCTCCAATCGGGTTCTTCGTGCTCGCGTTCGATTTCGCCGACGAGTTCCCCGTATATGTCTTTCAGTTCAATTGTTCCGACTACACCACCGTATTCGTCCGAAACAAAGGCTATGGGAACGCGTTGGTTTTTCATGGTGGAAAGCGCCGCTGTCAGAGACGCGTTTTCCGGTATAAAAACAGCTGGAAAAGTGCAACCGGCTTCCGGCCAGCTATTGCGAAGTTCCACCGGCAGGGCATAGAAATCTTTTGCGGACAGAAAACAGTCCGCGTCGTCGGGGTCGTTCCGGACCACCGGATAGAAAGCCTGACATTCCCTTTGTATCAGCCGGGCCACGGCCCTGCCGTCCATGCGCTTTTTTACGGGAATGATCTTAATTCTCGGTGTCATTATTTTCCGGACCTTGTCCTTGCGCAGATCGAAGATATTTTCCAGGAGTTCCGCCTCCTCGTCGCTGAAAGCGCCTACGGAATATGCCATTTCAAGGTAGGAGGAATATTCCTCCGAACTGAGCGGCATGGATTTCTTTCTGCCGAGGACATCCAGAACGGCGCGGAAAAACTTTTCCGAAATGCATATCACCGGCCACAATACTCCGCGAACCTTCCATATCACGGGAGCGGCCCCATGCGATATCCTTCCGGCATGAGCAAGTGCGACGGCCTTCGGGGTTACTTCCCCGAATACCAGCAGGAGCAGCACCGCGGACAGGGCCGAAAGCAAAAGCGTTCCGCTTTTACCGAGACCCGCGTTGCCTGCCAGTTCATTTCCCACGACCGAAACGCCGACGTTTACGAACATGTTGCAGAACACCAGGCATATGAGGGTCCTGTCGTATCTGTCCATCAGCCGGGAAATGCAAATCTCCGAAGGCGTTCTTGAAGTCGAATAACTCAGAAGCCTGGCACGGCTGAGCGAGAAAAGAGCCGTCTCGGAACCGGAAAAAAACGCCGATAAAGCTACAAGCAGCGTTAAAAGAAAAATTTCCCCGCATATAAGCGCAGATGTTGGCATGGTCAGAGAGATCTGCCCTTCAGTTCTTCAAGGATTGCGTGTGCGGCGGCAGAGGGGTCTTCGGCGCGTATCACGGGACGCCCAACGACTATGAAGTCGGCTCCGAGACCGGCGGCTTCGCCGGGAGTCATGATTCTTTTCTGATCGTCCTTTGCGGAACCTGCAGGCCTTATCCCGGGGACAACCAGTGAAAAGCCGGCCGGCAACTCGCGCCTCAGAACGGAAATCTCTTTCGCCGAACAGACTATACCGTCAAGGCCGGAATCAGATGCGAGTTTCGCAAGTTTCAGAACGTATTTTTCCGGATCGGGTTTTTCACCGGCCGCAATTTCCGACAGGCCCCCGGCGTCTATGCTGGTAAGCAGTGTTACGGCAATCACCAGGGGTTTTTCACCCGGAGCGTTTTCAGCCGCGGCTTCAACTGCGGCGCGCATCATTCCGCTTCCGCCCGATGCGTGGACGTTGACCATTTCGACCCCCATGCGGGCCGCGGCCGCGACGGCTCCCGCGACGGTGTTCGGGATATCGTGGAATTTGAGGTCGAGAAATATTTTTTTCCCGGCATCTTTTACGCGCCGCACAAGCTCGGGCCCGAAAGATGTAAACATCTTTGAGCCTATCTTATACCATTCGACCGCCTGGCCGGTATTATTGACAATCGACATCGCTTCGTCTGCCGACTCCAGATCCAGAGCGACAATAAGTTCCGTTTTTTTAGACATTTTCTGTTCATTCCTTTTTTCGGCCGGCCGGAAAAGTACCGGAGCCGGCCCTTGGCATCAACTCTTCAGGGCAAAGCCGCGGGGGCCGTGCCCGAAAACTAACACGTAAATATATATCACTCCGCGCCTAATTTCACAAAATTACGAAAATATTAAACGTGGAGCGCCAACCTGTTTGTGGCACCGCTCTTTTTCTCCTTTCTCACGATTGATCCCGATTGGTAAAGAAGCCGAATTTCAGGAAGCGCAAATACAGCGGAGCCTGTGCATATTCATATTCGGCTTTGCCGAATCTGAATATGCACGGCAAAGCCGTGCTCAGGACCGCCGTGGCTTTGTGAAATGTACGGGTTAAAGATCATTGCAATCTGCGTCAAAGCGATTGCCATGACTTGAGAATGGTGCATATTACAGCCATGATAAATCATAAGAAGAAAAAATCATGAAAAACGATTGCCGTAATTCCAGGCTGCTTCACCCGACATTGGACATGTACATGTTCAGAGAGTTCATGATCCCGCTCTTTGTCCTGGTGCTGGCTTTTGTGATTCTTTTTCTCATAGGGGACGTCTTTGATGATCTCGAAGACTTCCTGAAGCACGAGACCAAGCTCCGGGTGATGCTGATGTATTTCATGTACAAGCTGCCTGGAAACATCCGCTTCATACTTCCGATTTCACTACTTTTGGCCTCAATGTACACCCTCGCAATGATGGGGAAAAACAACGAAATCACCGCGATGCGGGCTTCGGGCATTTCGCTGCAGCGCTGCTGTTGCTCCATCTACATAGTGGCCTTTCTGGTTTCGCTGCTGAATGTCTGGTTCAACGAGTCGGCTGTTCCTGTTTCGGAGCGCCGTGCCGAAGAGATAAGGGAAAGCGAGACCAACAGAACCTATATTCCCGATGAACACAAGATGCTGCAGTACAGGAGTCCCGACGAGGCCAGGGCGTGGTTTTTCAAATACTTCGATCTCGACGGCGTGCAGAAAAACGTGATTCTGAAAAAGTACCGCAAAGACGGTTCCCTTGACTGGGACTTGAAGGCGAAATCAGCAGTCCACCTGCCTGGAAAAGGGTGGGAATTCAGCGAATGCGTACTTACGCACTACGAGGCAAACGGGTTCCCGGGCATGTCCCAGAGCCATAAAACAATTTTGAAAGACAGTTCCGATTGCCCGGAAAAGCCAAGCGATGTACTGAACGCGGCCAAACCTCCCGAAGAACTGAACTCCATGATACTGTTCAAGCTTCTCAGACGCACCAAAAACATGTCGAAGAGATGCCGCAACATCTATGAGACTACACTGTATTCGCGCCTGGCCTTTCCGTGGGCGTCGCTGCTGGCCGTGTTTCTGGGGGTGCCGATCGCCGCGAAGAACAGGCGCGGAGGCGTTTTCGTGTCGATTGTCATTTCAATCGGCCTTATCGTCATATACTATTTATCATCGAACATCTTTATAGTCCTGGGCAAACGCGGCTTTGTACATCCTGCCGTGGCCGGGCTGGGGCCGACTGCCGCGTTCATCACTTACGCATGGTACGGCATGATGAGAACCCGTTAGCTCGCATATTTCATGAAAAACGTAAAATCTGAAAGTACATATTCAGCAACCCCCGTTTGCTCGGGGTCAGCACTGGACAGTCTTCGAGTGTCTCAGCCCCTTCCCCGACGTGGTTCACTGAATATGCACATCTGAAATGACTGATTCCAAGAAAAAAATATCGGTGGGAGAACACTTTTTCAGTACGGGGATCCGGAGTCTGGACGGGGTCCTCAACGGTCTTGTCAGGGGTGACAATGTCGTCTGGCAGCTCGAACACATCGAGGACTACGTTTATTTCCTTCTGCCCTACTGCCGGTACTGCAATGAGAACAATATTCCCCTGGTATATTTCCGTTTCGCCCAGCACCGGCAGCTTCTTCCCGACAATGTGAACTTCGATGAGTATGAACTCGACGCCCAGGCCGGCTTTGAACAGTTCGTTTCGGAAATATTCACTGTCATAGAAGAGTACGGGAAAGGCGCATGCTATGTTTTCGACTGTATTTCCGAGCTTTCGGTCGACTGGTACAGCGACCGTATGCTGGGCAACTTCTTCATGCTGGTGTGCCCCTATCTTTTCGAATACGACACTATCGCGTACTTCATGCTTGACAAGAAGCGGCACACGCCGCTGGCAGTAGAGGCCATTCACCAGACGGCACAGGTTGTTCTGGACGTGTTCCGCAGCGGGGAAGAAAGGTTTCTGCAGCCGATCAAGGTTGAAAACGTAAACTCTCCCGGACGCAGTTCGTCGATAATGTACTCTTTACACCGTTGCGGCGGCGAAGAAATCAGCCCCGTCACAAAGAGTTCGATAATCTCCGATATCCTCTCGAAGGTTCCCCAACCCTGGCTCGACTTCAGCGTTGACCGGCGGGACATATGGGCCGAAACCTTCATGGAGGCTCGGAAGATGAACGAGGAAGTCTACAGGAACATGCGGATTCCCGGTCGAATCGACTCGATCAAGTCGCAGATCATAAAGATGATACTTACCCAGGACGAATCTCTATACGAACTATGCCTGCGTCACTTCAGCCTTGAGGATCTGATATCCATCGGGAAACGCATGGTGGGAACGGGGCTGATAGGGGGGAAATCCGCCGGAATGCTTTTGTCCAGGGCAATCCTGGAAGCGGAGAACCCCGAATGGGGCCAGAAGATGGAAACACACGACTCGTTTTTTATCGGTTCGGACGTATTCTACACCTACATAATCAGAAACGGGTGCTGGTGGGACCGCAGAAAACTCAAGAGTCCTCCCCTGGATTTCGACAGGGCCGATGAGATAAGAAAAAATATACTGAAAGGCGTTTTTCCCGACGACATACTTGAACAGTTCAGGGAGATGCTTAACTATTTCGGGCAATCACCTATAATCGTCAGATCCAGCAGCCTTCTTGAAGACGCATACGGCAACGCTTT
>CAZGYO010000156.1:0-6482 GCA_964530455.1 uncultured Victivallales bacterium | reverse complement strand
TGTATCGGCAGGTCGCTGAGAAAGTTTTCGACGCCATAATCCAGAAGCTTCCTGACCGGGGTCTCTGTCCGGCCCATTATACGCTCCATCCCGTAGACGGCGCCCAGAAAATGCGATTTGTTTATGGTGTCTTCACCGCCCACGCCGATACAGATGTTTTTCGTATAATTGGCCATGCCCGCAACCTCGTGCGGAACCACCTGCCCTATCGAAATTATCATATCGTATCCCGCAAAAAGCCGCTTGTTCACCTCTATGGCTACGTCGCAGTTGAGTTTTCCCTCAGACCATTCGGATATAATATCCCCGTCTACTGTCCCGCAGTGTTTCAGATCTTCTCTCCAGTTGTGGACGAAAAACCTTTCCAGGGGTATGTCCCGGCCGAACATGTGGAGTATCTCTCTGTCCGTCATGGGAAAATGCGTCCCGAGTGCAGGCATAATGTCAACCTGCGCGCGGGCGCGCATCATACTGTGGATAATGCCCGTTATCTCGCCGGCTCCGGAGTTGAGACGCGTGTAGTCCGGTGGCAGAATAAGAATTTTTCGGAGATTTTTCCCGTATTTAGAAAAAAAACCGTCTATGATGGCGACTTTCTCATCGAATCCGATTGTTTTCCGGTGAGATGAGGTTGATATTATTCCGGTCATCTTTTTTGTCCGTTGCTACATTCTGTTTCCTTGGACCGCGGCATGTTCTGAACATGGGTAAAATAGCTTCATATTATCGTAATTCCAGCGCTGCGGTCTGCAATTCAACGCGACATTATTGTCATGCCCGGTGTTACAAAATTGTATTCCCGGTCCTGAAATATTACATTTTTGTGGCATCCGGCGAGGAGGCTATTCGATGTTTCGGAATGCAAATATTTTTATAGCATTGACAATGAAACACTAACAATTATATATAATATAGATGGCATGCGATCTGCTTTTGAACAGCATACGTTCAAATAAAAGCTTAAACGGAGGAACAAATGAGCGCGGAACTGCGTAAGAAGGCAATTGCTAATATTGCCGCAAGAAAGAAAAGCCTGCCCGGGCCCGGAAAAGAAGCCGACATCTCGGAGATCTACGGCCAGGACGTCTTCAATCTCAAGACAATGAAGGAGTATCTGCACAAGGACGTTTACGAGAAACTGCTCAAGACTATTCGCAACGGCACACCTATCGATAAGACCATAGCCGACGACGTTGCAACCGCGATGAAGCAGTGGGCGCTTAGCAAGGGCGCAAGCCACTACACGCACTGGTTCCAGCCTTTGACCGGTTCCACGGCGGAAAAGCACGATTCTTTCGTGGAGCCCGACACCGAAGGCGGGGTAGTGATGGATTTTTCAGGCAAATCCCTTATACAGGGAGAGCCGGATGCCTCGAGTTTTCCTTCGGGCGGGATAAGGGCCACTTTCGAGGCGAGAGGCTACACGGCATGGGACCCCACAAGTCCGGCCTTCATCAAGCGAAGCGAAATGGGAGCTACCCTGACTATTCCGACGGCCTTCTGCTCGTACACGGGAGAGGCGCTTGACAAGAAGACGCCGCTTCTGCGTTCGATGCAGGTCGTTTCAGAGCAGGCAAAACGTGTTCTGAAATGCTTCGGCGAGAAGGTGGAGGGACGAGTGGTGACGACACTTGGTCCGGAGCAGGAATACTTTCTGATCGACAAGGAACTGTATATGAACAGGCCTGACCTTATACAGTCCGGACGCACCCTGTTCGGAAACGTCCCGGCGAAACACCAGCAGCGCGACGACCATTATTTCGGGACCATTAAACCCAGAATACTTGATTTCATGTCGGAGGTCGATCAGGCATTGTGGAAGCTTGGTATTCCGGCGAAGACCAGGCACAACGAAGTGTCGCCTGCCCAGTTCGAGATAGCTCCTGTTTTCCAGGAACTCAATCTTGCCGTAGACCACAACATGATGGTGATGGACACTCTCTGCAAGATCGCCGACAGGCACGGTCTTGTATGTCTGCTTCACGAGAAACCGTTTGCCGGAGTAAATGGTTCAGGAAAACATAACAACTGGTCTATTTCAACCACCGGCAGGAACCTGCTTGATCCCGGAAATGATCCGCACGAAAACGCGATTTTCCTCACTTTCCTCTGCGCGGTAATCCGTGCCGTGGATCTTCACGCAGATATATTGCGTTCCAGCGTGGCCGGAGCCGGTAACGACCACAGGCTCGGAGCCAACGAGGCGCCGCCGGCAATAGTTTCGATTTTTCTCGGCGAACAACTCACCGATATCATCGAGCAGATTGAAAAGGGAAGCGCGAAATCCGCGAAAAGCGGCGGCACCATGCATATCGGGGTCGACACACTTCCGGAGCTTCCGAAAGACGCGACCGACAGGAACCGCACAAGTCCCTTTGCTTTTACGGGGAACAAGTTCGAGTTTCGAGCGGTCGGTTCAAGCCAGTCGTGTGCAAGCCCGAACATTGTGCTGAACACTATTGTGGCCGAGTCGCTGGACATGATAGCCACGGAACTTGAGAAGGCCGGCAAGTCGGAGTTTAACGAGTCGCTGCAGAGGCTTCTGCAGAAGATCATAAAGAAACACAGGAAAGTGATCTTCAACGGGGATAATTACACGACCGACTGGCTGAAAGAATCCAAGAAACGCGGTCTCCCGAACCTGAAATCAACGCCTGAAGCCCTGAAGGTGATGCTGGCGGACAAGACAGAGAAGCTTTTTTCAAAGTACGGAGTGCTGAACAAAAAAGAACTGCATTCGCGTTTCGAGGTATACACCGAACAGTACGACATGGACGTGGCAATAGAGGGCAAACTGGCTCTCGACATCGCCAAGACTTCGATACTTCCGATTGCCATGAAACAGCAGAAGACGACGGCGAAAAACATAACTGAAGTGAAAGCCACGGGCGTGAAAGTCGGACTTGACATCCAGAAGAAACGCCTGGAGAAACTGGGGGTTCTTATCAGCGACCTCTGCGAGTGCGCCGAAAGGCTCGAGTCCGCCATAGACGCTGAAAACTCCGCGAAAACACTTAAGGAAATGGGAGTCATCCGTTCGGTTGTGGACACTCTCGAATTTGAGATAGACGACGCTCTCTGGCCTCTTCCGAAATACGCCGAGCTTCTCTTCATCTACTGAGTCAATTTTAAAACTCTCCATGACCGCCTGCCTGTGCAGTCGCCTGACTGCGGGCGTAGTCGCTCAGACAGGCACGCAGACAGGCGCGGCCTGCCATTTTGGATGCGAGGCCACGCCGAAATGGCGGGCACAGACAGTGTACATGCTTCAGCAAACCCCGTTGCTCGGGGTCAGTACTGGACAGTCTTCGAGTGTCTCAGCCCCGACCCCGACGTGGAGTTTTGAAACTGGCTCACAAATAAAAAAAAAGGACGGAAAAAATCCCGTCCTTTTTTATTTTTCTCTTCATCTTCGTGCTCAGGCGACGCGGGCGGTTTTTCCCGCGCTGTCGGAAACATATTGCTTCCTGTCTTTAAACTCCTCCTGCTTGCCCTTGTTCCAGTTTTGAACAGGGCGATGGTACCCGCACACCCGGCTGAAGACTTCCGTTTTCGCTTGGCATTTGGCCATGATCCTTCTCCTTTCGTTTTTGTTGTGGCCCTTCCGTTTTTTGTCGCGGGTGGCGTGCGACCTTTCCCTTGGGACCTGGGAATATAAATTTCTATGCGCTCATTATTTTGAGATGCTCCGGGTTTTTCTGTTCGCTGTCATATGGGCATTCATGGTGTTCGCCCGGGATATACCCGTGCACCGGGCAGATGCTGAACGTGGGCGTTATGGTGAAATAAGGTATCTGGTAGTTCTCCGCGATCTTCTTCACCAGCGACGCGACCTGCGAGTGGTCATCTATACGTTCGCCTAAGAAACAGTGGAAAACAGTTCCACCAGTGTATTTTGACTGAAGCGGAGCCTGAAGGTCGAGAGCCTCGAATATGTCATCGGTGTATCCGACCGGCAGCCAGGACGAGTTCGTATAGTATGGATCGCTTTCACCGGAGGCCAGAATCTCAGGGTATTTCCTCTTGTCCAGACGCGCAAGCCGGTAGCTCGTCCCCTCGGCCGGGGTTGCCTCGAGATTGTAGATGTGCCCGGTCTCCTCCTGATAGTCGGAGATGCGGTCCCGCATGAAGTTCAGAACCTTCTTGGCGAAAATCATGCCTTCGGCATCGGCTATGCTGCACCCCGCGAAGTTCAGGCAGGCTTCGTTGAGTCCCACGAGCCCTATTGTGCTGAAATGGTTTTCAAGACTGCCGAGATATATCTTTGTGTAGGGAAGCAGGTCTCCGTCAAGGTGCCTCTGAACAACCTTGCGTTTGGTCTCCAGGGAATCCCTGGCCATGTCCATCAGGGTTCCGAGCCTGGAGAGGAATTCCTTTTCGGTCTTTGAGATATAGCCCAGTCTCGGCATATTGATCGTGACCACTCCGATTGAACCGGTCTGTTCCCCGGCGCCGAAAAGACCGCCTGTCTTGTTGCGGAGTTCGCGGATGTCCATCTGCAGCCGACAGCACATGCTGCGCACGTCGCCGGGGCTAAGATCGCTCTTGATGAAGTTCTGAAAATACGGAATCCCGTATTTTCCGGTAACCTCAAAGAGCAGCCTGGTATTGTCGCTTTCCCAGTCGAAATCTTCAGTGATGTTGTATGTCGGTATGGGAAAAGTGAAAATCCGCCCGTCCCTGTCGCCCGCGCTCATCACCTCGAGAAAGGCACGGTTTATCTGGTCCATCTCCTTCTGGTAATCTCCGTAGAAGTCGCCCTGTATTTCTTTTCCTCCAATCACGACGGGTGTCTCTTCAAGGTCTTCGGGTACAACCCAGTCGAAAGTGAGATTCGTAAAAGGAGTCTGCCCCCATCTGCTCGCGATGTTCAGCCCGAAAACGAACTGCTGGATGTTCTGCTTTATCTGCGGGTAGTCAAGCTTGTCTTTCCTTATGAACGGAGCAAGAAGCGTGTCAAAGGAACTGAACGCCTGGGCCCCCGCCCACTCCGTCTGAAGCGTGCACATGAAATTGACTATCTGCCCGAGAGCCGTGTCAAGATGTTTTGCCGGCGCGGCGCTTGCGCGCCCCTCGCGCCCCCTGAAACCCTCCTTGAGAAGCTGCCTGAGGCTCCAGCCCGCGCAGTAGCCGACAATTCCGCAGGACAGGTCGTGGATGTGGAAGTCTCCCGAGGAATGCGCTTCGGCTATTTCTTTAGGGTATGTGTTTGAAAGCGTGTAGTTGGCGACGACGGAGCCGCTGACGTGGTTGAGCAGGCTGGCGTAGGAGTAGCCCGCATTGGAATTCTCGTTTACGCGCCAGTCGTTCTGGTTTATGTAGGAAGAGACAAGTTCCTGGACGTCCATCATCAGGCGCTTGTTCTCCCGAAGCTTCTCGTGCTGCGCACGGTACAGTATGTATGCCTTCGCGGACTGTGTCAGGCCGCGGCGGATGAAGGCCTGTTCAACAAGATCCTGGACAAGCTCGATGTCGGGAGCGCCGTCTTTAATCTCTGTCTCATCAAGAATACTCAGTACATCCCTGCAAATTGTTTCGGCTAGTTTTTCATTTGCGGTTCCCGCGGCCTGTAGCGCTTTGCTGGCGGCCAGAGTGATGCGCTGAGGATCGAAAGGAACAACTCTACCATCTCGTTTCCGGATCTTTTCGTAAGGCAGCTTGGAGGACATGGGCAAAAATCCCTTGTTTAAAAAAAAATTAACATATAGATGTCTTGTAGCTGGGGGAAAGGCGGGCGGCGTTGATTTCCCCCATCAACGTCAATGCTAAATTACACCTCCTGTTGTGTATGGCAAACGCGAAAACAACAATATGTTGTGTTTTTTTGGAAAAAAACACATTTCAGCAGGAAAAGGTGTCCAAAAACGCCTGTCCCCTGGCGCTGGATGCTTTTTTTCTCTTGACCTCAAGCTTTATGTGTGTTATTTTACATGCGCACACAGGGCATTGAAAAGCATTTTACTTTGGGACGCATTTTTATATGGACAAAAACAGCCGTGTACTAGTTGTAGACGACCAGAAGGACCTTCGCGAACAGCTCGCCAAGCTTCTCGAACGCTCGGGCGGGGCGGGCAACGCCGGTCTTGTCGAACAGATGCGCTCAAGACTGAAGGGCCTGGCCGGAAAAAGTTCCGAAGATGGTGATTCCGCGGAGAAACAGGTCTCGCCCACTTACGAAGTTGACACCGCCGGCGGCGGAGAGGATGCCAGAAGGATGGTGGAAAACGCGCTGGAGAAGGACCGGCCGTATGCTCTTATGTTTCTGGACATGAGAATGCCTCCCGGCTGGGACGGACTGAAAACCGCCACCGAGATCAGGAAAATCGATCCCGACATAGAAATAGTTATAATGACCGCGTACGCGGATCACGATCAGGATGAGATAGCCTCCGCGGTTGGACGGCCGGAGAAACTTCTATATATCAAGACACTAATGTCCAACTATAACTCAAACAGCATCAATTGCTTACATGAGTTGTTAT
>CAZGYO010000155.1:0-6548 GCA_964530455.1 uncultured Victivallales bacterium | reverse complement strand
GTCTTCGGTTTTCTGTATCTTTTTAGTTTTGTAAGCCTCGCGCAGGTCGGAGATGAGCCTGTCGGTTGTCTCTATGCCGATGTCATCGCTGATGAGCGTTTCCTCGAGCTTGTCGAGAAGTTGCCCGACATGCCCATCCATGTAAAGGATGCCGCAATCGTACCCGTCAATGCATCTGCGCAGTTCGTCCATGTTATCGACATCGCCTACATGGCGGGGCAATTCCGGGCTGCCGCCCCCGTTGTACATGTTGTTATCGCGCGCGGTGTGCGGGCCGGCGAGTTTCTTATGGGCTTCGAGGACTTCCGGGCTGAGCCATTCCGGGAGAGCTTCATCTTCGAAGGGGTTGCCGAACTCTTCGGGCGCACGGTACGGCGTGTGCGGGTCCCAGTAGTTTACGTGCAGCATCCAGTCGTCTTTTCCGGCATTTTCATCGAGCCATTTAAGGGCTATCGGCGTGACTTCTTCGGCGGATTCGCCGCCCCCTTTACCGATATGGTTATGCATTTCGTTCAATCCTGCCAGGAACCAGAACGAGGAATGCCTTTCCGCAAAAGGGGATATGCTGCATGTATGCATTCCGGCGTTTCTGAACAGGGTCCAGAGACTGTTATTCGCAAAATCGATCCTGAACGCCCTGCCCTCTCCCTCCAGGCGCATGTCGGCACATGTGCCGCCATGTCCAACGGCTCCCGTATGGATGCCGAACTGGCCGGAAACAAGGGCCGCCCTGGAGGGCAGGCACGGCGCGTCCGGCGTATAATAGTTGTCGAACCTCACACCGCAGGAAGCGATCCGGTCGATATTCGGGCTTGTATCGCGCCCGTAACCGTAACAACCCAGGTGGTCGGGTCTCAATGTGTCAATATCAAAAAACAGCACTCTCATATCAAACTCCTCGTATTATAATTTTCATGTCAAGAGCCAGTTTCAAAACAAAAAAATCTCCGGCCCGAACTCAATTCCCAATTGACTGGCAGACGGTAACGGCCCCGACTCCCACGATGTCGTCCACGCTGCAGCCGCGCGAAAGATCATTCAGGGGTTTGGCAAGCCCCTGGAGAATCGGGCCATACGCCCCCGCGCCGGCAAGTCTCTGTGTAAGCTTGTAGCAGATGTTCCCGGCGTTAAGGTCGGGAAATATCAGCACGTTCGCGCCGCCGCCCAGCAGGCTGTCTGCGTACTTCTTTGCGGCAACTGAAGGAACGATTGCCGTGTCGGCCTGCAGTTCCACGGGGTCGACCAATGCTTCTATACCCATTTCCACTATCCGCTGTGATGTCCTCTTCGCGGCTTCACGAATCTTATCAAGAAGTCTGTGGCGGGCGCTGCCGTTCGTGGAAAAGGAAAGGAAAGCCACCCTTGGAGTGATTTCCAGAAGAGAGCGGCAGCATATGGCGGTGGCTACCGCTATGTCCGAAAGCTGGGCGGCGTCCGGATCGGGGTTCACAGCACAGTCCGCGAAGAGCAGCACATTGTCCCCTGAAGGCGCGGGATCCCGCAGATCCATAATAAAATTACTGCTGGCAGTGTCTATCCCGGCGGCGGTGCCTATAACCGTAAACGCGGCTACCAGCATATCCGAAGTCGAGGCTATACTGCCGGCCACCATACCGTCGCTAAGCCCCTTCCTGGTCATCATCGCTCCGAAAAAAAGCCGCTTCCTCATATATTCCAGGGCCCGGTCCATGTCCAATTTCTTTTTTTTGCGGATTTCGCAGAACTCGGCCGCGAAATCCTGAAGATGTTCCGATTCGGCAGGATCTATCACGTCGAAAAGACGCTTCGTAACGCCCGCGTCGGCGCAGGAGGATTCCAGTTCCTCCCTGTTTCCCAGCACCGTGACCTCGGCGATCTCCGATTCCGCGATCTTATTGGCGGCGGATACAACCCTCGGATCCTGCCCTTCAGGAAGAACCAGTTTCTTTTCCGAATCTTTACTTCTCTCTATAAAACGGTCGATGATGGACATTCTTACGGGTCTCCTCGGTCTCAGGTTGAAGGGTTGACTGGTATGTCATGTTCGTGGATCATTATCGCAAGCGTCTCCCGCGCGATCATCAACTCCTCGTTCGTCGGCATAACAACAGCTTTAAGGCTGCTCTCGTCGCTTGAAATGATTCCCTCTCTGCATATGCAAGTGTTGTTCCGCTCCTCGTCCAGTCTGATGCCCAGCGCGGCTATTCGTTCAATTACCGCGCTTCTTATGTAGGCGCTTCCTTCCCCTATCCCACCGGTGAAGACCACGGCGTCCGCGCCATTGAGCAGCGCATGATAGGCGCCGGTATACTTCACTATTCTCCTTACAAACATCTTAACCGCCCTCAGCGCCTGTTTGTCGCCTGCTTCGGCGGACGCGATTATATCGCGCATATCGCTGCTGCCGATGCCGCTTACACCGAGAAGGCCGCTCTGCTTGTTCAGAAGCCGGTCGATCTCGTCGGCGGTCATACCCAGATCGAAGAGGCGTATAACGACCGCGGGATCCATATCGCCGCAGCGTGTCCCCATGACCAGCCCCTCCAGCGGAGTCATTCCCATCGATGTATCGAGCACCATCCCATTGTTCACGGCCGCGACGCTGCATCCGTTGCCGAGATGAAAGGTTATAAGTTTCAACTGCTTGAAGGGTGTACCGAGCAGTTTCGCCGTCGCTCTGGCCACAAAGTTGTGCGAAGTGCCGTGAAAACCGTATCGGCGTATACCGAACTTGGTGTAAAGCTCGTAAGGAACAGCATACAGGTAGGCTTCAGGCGGCATGGTCTGATGAAAAGCAGTATCGAAGACCGCCACATTCTGCACGTCCCTGAACCGTTTTTCACAGGCTTCTATTCCCGCCAGATTGGGAGGATTGTGAAGCGGGGCAAGCGAAAAGCAGTCCTTGATAATATCCTTGACGTGGTCATCAATAACTGCCGGTTTTGTGATCTGCTCACCGCCATGGACTACGCGGTGGCCGATAGCGGCAACCTCTTCAAGCGAATCGATGACGCCTATATCCTTGTCCGTAAGTTTTCCACAGATAAGTTCCAGAGCATCCTCGTAGCTGCTAACCTTTGATTTCTGTTCAATACCGATACCGTCCGGACGAGTGTATTTCAGGCGCGGCTCGGTCAGGCCGATTCGTTCGACCTGACCGCGGGCCAGAACCTCTTCGGTATCCATGTCGAAAAGTGTGAATTTCAGGGATGAACTCCCCGCGTTTAGTACAAGTATCTTCATCATAATCCGGGCCTGCCTCCTGGTTTGAATACCGTATCTGCTTCTCTTTACAAGGAAAAAATGCGCTGCAATATAGCAGGCTTTTCAGAAAAAAACATCCCGGACGCAAAATTCCATATTCGCTTCACTTGAAAAACAGTTGGCCGCAGCGTTAAATTGCAAAACTTTTTTTACAAACAGTTATCGGCCTGATTAGATGTATAATCTTAACCATCAGCATTTTATCTCCCATTTTGCAATTTGACTGCTTCATTCAGTTTTCAAGAACGTCTTGACAGTCCGCTATCGATGCTGTATACTTGGATCACCTGAAATGACAGACTGGCAACTTATTAACAACAAAAGATCAAAGAAAGGGGATTCCAGATGAAAAAAGCTTTACTGCTTATTGTTGGAGCTCTTATTCTCGCGACGGTCGCCACGGGCTGTGCCTCAGACCGTCCTTTCGGCAGCCTGTACACGAAATCGACTTACGACGTAGTGCCCGGGCCCACGGATCTCGCGAATGCGAAGGTTGGAACAGCCACCGCGAACAACTTCTTCGGAATTGTCGGCATCGGCGACTGCAGCATCAAAGCTGCTGCCGAAGCAGGCGGAATCACGAAGATCTCACATGTTGACCGCAATGTGGACTGTATTATCGGAATCAGCACAATAACCACCCAGGTTTACGGAAAATAAATACTGTTTGATAACATGATGTCCAGTCTGAACCGGCGGGTCACCGCCGGTTTTTTTTGTCCCCTAAATCGGAAATATCCTAGGATAAGTTAGAAAAACAGATTCAGCGGGATATAATAGTCATTTCCGGCCAAAAAGGATTCCCGATTAAGATGCGCCGGACCAACGGCCAAAGAAAGAAAAGGAAATATGAGAATAAAAGATAGACTTGCGTTCATTGCTCTTGCAGCCTTCCTGCTTCTCCTGCCCGTATCCGGTTTGACGGACAAGGAAATTAAAATTTCGCGCGAGGACATGCAGATAATCGCCCGGGTAACCGCGAATATCCTTGGCAGGGAACACTACCGTCAACAGGAACTCGACGACGAGATGTCGGGTCGACTTTTTCATTTTTTCTTTAAAAGGAACGACCCGCAGAAAATCTTCTTCACCAAAGACGATATATCCTCTTTTCGCGCCGAGTCGCAAAAGCTGGACGACCAGCTTCTCGCGGGCGAAATAGATTTTGCCTTCCGTGTCTTCGGGCTTCTGAAGAAAAGGATCGAAAAATACGAGGAGTTCGTAAAGGGCGAAATAGAAAAGGACATGGATTTTACCGTAGACGAAGAATATGAACTCGACCGCGCGGATTCCGACTGGCCGGAAAACGAAAAAGCCCAGCTGGAACTCTGGCGGAAAAAAGTGAAGAACGACATCCTGGCGATGCGCCTTATCTCGCGTACTGCCAAAGAACTCGGGGACAACGGCGAGGACGGGGAGAAATACAGGCATCTATGGGAGCTTGCCAACCCGGAAAAACGGCTTCTGAAAAACATCGATAACCTGAAAAACATAATCCTCAACAAAACCGACCTGGAAATTCTCGAGATATACCTCAACTCGCTGACCAATATATACGACCCGCATTCCGCCTATATGCGGCCGCGCACAGTCGAGGACTTCAACATCTCGATGCGACTCTCTCTTGTCGGAATAGGCGCCATTCTGACGATCTCGGATAACGGGATGACCAAAATAGTAAAAATAATTCCGGGCGGCCCGGCGGATATCAACGGCAGGCTTCGCCCGGAAGACCGCATAATCGCCGTGGCACAGGGGGACGAGGACCCCGTGGACGTGGTCGATATGCCTCTGGACAAAGTCGTGAACCTGATTCGCGGCAAAAAAGGAACCGTCGTACGCCTCACGGTGCTCCAGGGAAGCAAGGGGCTCGCATCTGTCCCGAAAGTCATCTCGATAAAAAGAGATACTGTCAAACTTACCGAACAGGAATCCAAAGGAACCGTCAAAACACTCCCGAACGGATTTAAACTCGGCGTCCTTGATATACCCTCTTTCTACCTGGACTTCGCGGCTATACTCAAAGGTGACAGCGATTACAAGAGTTCTACCAGAGATGTCAAGAAAATCCTTGAAGAATTCAAGCAGGAAAATGTACAGGGGATACTTATCGATCTCAGAAGTAATTCAGGGGGAAGCCTGCTGGAGGCGATCGCCCTGAGCGGACTTTTTATTGAAGACGGACCGATAGTCCAGGTCGGACTCCCGGACGGCGAAAGGGAAATCAAGACAGATCCTGATTCCGGAATCTCCTATTCCGGGCCGCTGGTCGTTCTGGTAAACAAATTCAGCGCTTCAGCCGCCGAAATATTCGCAGGAGCCATGAAGGATTACAACCGGGCGGTCATTGTCGGCGACAAGCATACGCACGGAAAAGGTACCGTGCAGACAATATATAACCTGGATGACGTCCTGCGCCATTACGGCGTCAAGGCCCCCGCAGGTTCGGTTAAAGTCACCAGCGCCGTATACTACAGGATTAACGGAGACTCCACGCAGTTGCGGGGAGTCTCTCCTCACATAGAGTTCCCGTCGTTCTACTCCAATATCCGTAAAGTCGGCGAAAAGCATCTTGACTACGCGCTTCCATGGGATAAACTCGAAGCAGCCGGACATGAAGATTTCGGAAATGTCGAAAAATACGTACCGGAACTCCGGACGCGTTTTGAGACAAGAATAAACTCCAACGAGAAGTTCATGAAACTTAATGAGAACATAGAAGTGTTCAACTCTCTGATGAACCGCAAAAAAGTTTCCCTGAACGAGGAAAAACGCTGGGAACGCATCAAGTCCGAAAGAGCAAAGGAACAGGAGATACTTAAACAGGTTAAAACCCTGATAAACGGTTCCGAAGATAATAAAAACAGGGATGAAGCATTTCAGGACATATACCTTAAAGAGTCCCTGGGGATACTCTCGGACCTGATAAAACTTCAGGCCGGAGACTCTCCGGAAAAATAAGGCGCCAATTTCAAAACTCTCCGTGACCACGCGGAGTTTTAAAAATGGCTCTAAGATACTCTGCTGCTTGACAAAAATTCCGCGCAGGCTATCTTTCTGCCTTTCGGAGAAATATTGTCCGAGGACAAATCGTTCACTCCGGCGGGTGTAGCTCAACGGTAGAGCCCCAGCCTTCCAAGCTGGTTGTGAGGGTTCGATTCCCTTCACCCGCTCCACTCACGTTGTTCGTTACGGGGTTCAGGGAATCGAATGCGGCGCTTTCGCTCCGCTCGATTACGTAGGGGCACGTGCGCGTGCCTTCTCGCCGTGCTCGAATCACCCGCTCCACTCACGTTGTTCGTTAC
>CAZGYO010000154.1:0-6550 GCA_964530455.1 uncultured Victivallales bacterium | reverse complement strand
TATCATATCCGAGCTGCCTTATTCCGTTCAGCGTGAGTTCCTCTGCTATTTTTTTCATTTTGCTTTGTGTACCTTTCTTTTGTAGGAGCGGTTGCCATGGGGCACGGCTTTGCCGTGCATATTCAGATTCGGCAAAGCCGAATATGAATCCCGCGGATCTGTCGACGATGATACTGTATTCAGCGCTGAACTTGCTTTCCGTCAGGTCCGCCCGTCACCGGCATTTCTTGCCGATATGACGTCTCTTATGTATGCGGCCCGCTCGTATTCGAGGGCTTCCGCGGCTTCGAGCATCTCCTTTTCGAGTTCCTCGATGAGTTTGTCTTCTGAAATATCCTCCGCGAACGGTTCCTTTTCTTTTCCGTATGCGGCGAAATCTTCGCGGATTTCCTTGACGATGCTCTGAGGTTTTATTCCGTGTTCCAAGTTGAATTCATGCTGTATTTTCCGCCGTTCCGAACTGGTATCTATGAGTTTTTTCATGCTGTCGGTGACGCGGTCGGCGTATAGGATGACTCTGCCGCTGACGTTCCTGGCCGCGCGCCCGGCCACCTGTATCAGCGAACGTTCCGAGCGCAGAAACCCCTCCTTGTCGGCGTCTAGTATGGCCACAAGCGCGACTTCCGGCAGGTCTATGCCTTCCCTGAGCAGGTTTATTCCTACCAGGCAGTCGAACTCGCCTTTGCGAAGTTCGCAGAGTATTCTCGCGCGTTCGAGAGCATCGAGTTCGGAATGTATGTACTGAACCTTGAGCCCGAGTTCGTTGAGGTAGTCGGAAAGTCTTTCGGCGGTCTTTTTCGTCATTGTGGTCGCCAGCACGCGTTCCCCTTTTTCAGCGCAGTTTCCAACCTCTTCGATAAGGTCGTCAACCTGGCCGTGGAGCGGCCGGATCTCGATTTCCGGGTCGAGCAGGCCGGTTGGGCGGACGACTATTTCAACCGGCGGATCGCTGCGTTCGAGTTCGTAGTCGCCGGGCGTGGCTGACACGTACAGCGTCTGTCCGGCCAGGGATTCAAACTCCTCGAATTTCAAGGGCCTGTTGTCCAGAGCCGAGGGAAGCCTGAACCCGTGTTCAACAAGCGTCTGTTTACGGCTGCGGTCGCCCTTGAACATTGCGTGTATCTGCGGCAGCGTCACGTGTGACTCGTCAATCACCGTAATGAATTCCTCGGGAAAAAAGTCTATAAGACAGAACGGACGGCTTCCCGGCGGGCGGCCCGAAAGGTGCCGCGCGTAGTTCTCAATCCCGCTGCAGTAGCCTATCTCCCGCATCATCTCCAGATCATACATCGTGCGCTGGTACAGCCGTTGCGCCTCAACAAGCAGGTTCTGCTTCTCGAAATTCCGTACCTGCTCCTTCATCTCGGCGAGTATGGATTCGGAAGCCCTTTCAATTCTTTCCCTCGGCATCACAAAGTGCCTGCACGGGAAAAGGACGGCCTTTTCCGGGCTGTCCCTGAAATGGTCGGTCAAGCTTTCAAAACGCGATATTTTTTCTATTTCGTGGCCCCAGAACTCTATCCGCACATATTCATCGCGTTGCGGGATAAAGACATCCACGGAATCGCCACGCACCCTGAAGTTTCCCTGTTCCGGGGCGATGTCGTTGCGTTCGTACTGTATGTCCACCAGGCGCCGCAACAGCTCGTCCCTGTCCATTTCCATGCCGTTCTCAACGGTGACGCACATGCCCTCGTAGTCCTCGGGGGAGCCTAGACCATAGATGCAGGAGACGCTCGCGACGATTATCACGTCTTTTCTCTCGAGCAGGGAGGACGTGGCCGAAAGCCTCAGTCTTTCGATTTCCTCGTTTATGCTCGCGTCCTTCGCAATATATGTGTCCGTCTGCGGAATGTACGCTTCAGGCAGATAGTAGTCGTAGTAGCTGATGAAAAACTCCACCGCGTTTTCCGGGAAAAAGGCCTTGAACTCGCTGAAAAGCTGCGCCGCCAGGGTCTTGTTGTGCGATATAACGAGTACCGGTCGGTCGAATTCGGCGAGGGCATTGGCGAGGGTGAAGGTCTTTCCGGATCCCGTGACCCCGAGCAGCGTCTGGCATTGCCTCCCCTCTTCAAGGCCGGAGACAAGGCGCTTTATCGCCGCGGGCTGGTCGCCTGCGGGCTTGAAATCGGATTTGAGTTTGAATATGGACATTTAAATTCGTTGTTAAACCGGTTACAAACCGCGCAGTTCGTCGAGAAAGCGTTCCTTTCCCTCCGATTCCGGCCATGTGCCGAGCAGGCGGCCTTTCTTGAAGACGGCGATTCTGCCTGCGCCGCCGGCGATACCCAGTTCCGCGCTTTTGGCTTCTCCCGGACCGTTCACGACGCAGCCCATTACCGCGATCTTCACGGGCGGAAAGACCTTGCCTGCCGCTTTGAGCGCCTCGACTTCCCGCTCGACTTCGGCGAGAAGCTCGAAGATGCCGATACCCGTCCGACCGCATGTCGGGCATGCCACGATATCCGGCCGCGCGGCGCGAAGACCAGCCGCCTCCAGAATGGCAATCCCGCATTTACTTCGGCTACGGGATCGGAGGTCAGGCTGACGCGTATGGTGTCGCCTATCCCGTCCAGAAGGAGGCTGCCTATGCCGACGGCGGACTTTACAACACCCCTGACCGGCGATCCGGCCTCCGTCACCCCCAGGTGCTGCGGATATGGACTCCTTTCCGCGAAAAGCCTGCAGGCTGCCGTCGTTACCGGCACGCTGCTGGATTTCAGGGAAACTTTTATCTGTTCAAACCCGTATTTTTCAAGCATCGCGCACTGCGCAAGCACACTTTCGACCAGAGCGTGAGTCTCTATCCCGATATCAGAGTCGATTTTGCCCGCGGCCTTTTTCAGAGCGTGCTCGTTGAGGCTTCCGGAATTGGCGCCTACCCGTATGGGTATGCCTTTCTCCCCGGCCTTTTCGGCGATCGCGCGGATCTTCCCGTGTTCGTCTATGTTTCCGGGGTTGATCCTGACTCCGTGTACGCCTTTGTCGATCGACGCAATTGCGAGATCCGCGTTGAAATGTATGTCGGCAACAATCGGGACCGGGCTTTTCTCAAGTATTTCGGGCAGGGCTTCAACAGCCTCCCGATCAGGAACCGCGACACGCACAATATCGCATCCGGCAATTGCGAGTGATTTCAGTTGCGAGACCGTAGCTTCGAGGTTTCGCGTGTCGGTCTTGGTCATCGACTGGACGGACACCGGCGCGCCACCCCCGACGGGTACGGAGCCGATCTCAATCCTTTTTGTCAGGTCCCTTGTGAACATCGTTTGTCCCGGTGTCGGATTCTTCCGCGGTCTCGGCCCCAGGTTCCGGGTTTTCGACGGTACTGCCGTTCCCGGAACCGATTCCAAACAATTTTCTCGTGTCACGTACTATATCCCCGACATCGAAAAATGTCACGAAAATCATCAGAGAGATCAGCAGTACCAGGCTTACCGTGAATGCCGGTTTCACTATCTTCGCCGGTAAAGGCCTTCTTATGGCTGATTCTATCAGCGCCAGCAATATGAAGCCTCCGTCGAGTACCGGGATCGGAAGAAGGTTGAACAAAGCCAGACTGAACGTTATCAGAACAAGAACATAAAGCCCCCTGATAAACGCGCCCCTGTGAACAACCACGGCAATTATCCTGAATATTCCCACCGGCCCGCTCATGTGGCTCGCATTTATGGCACTTTCATCTGAAAACATGCTTCTCAGCGCGGAAACAGTGAGCGTTATAACCTCGGTGAACTGTTCAAAAGGATTTGGATGGTCGTAGAATACGTATTTGAAACCGACGGTATAGAGCGGAAGCTCTTTTGCGCGAATGTCTTCTATCTTTACGGCGGCCCCATCCCTTTCGACGGTGAAAGTCATAGGCTGCCCGCGGCTGGAGCTTACGATTTGCTGGAGGCTGGTGTTAGTCGTGCAGGGGCTGCCGTCTATGGCTGTTATTCTGTCTCCGGCCTTCAGTCCGGCGGCCTCGGCGGGCGAGTCCGGCTGTACTTCACTTATAATTATCCCCTCAGCCGTGAGAAGCATGCTTATACCAATCCGGTATAAAGGAGCCTTAACGTCTCTCAAAACCGGTTCGACATCATTGAACTCGATTATCTCTCCACGACGCTTTACCCTGAAGTCCAGTGGGCGGCCCTTTGAGTAATTGATGAATTTGGCGACGTCCAGATAGTTATCGACTTTCTCGCCGTTGACTGCCACAACGACATCCTCCTCTTTTATTCCGGCTCTCGCTGCCGGTGACCCTTTAGCGGGATAGACGGTTACGGGAATATCGACGGTGAAGAAGGGAAGCGGAAGTTTTCTCCCGCTGGGGTCGGCGGAGTTTTGCTCAGGCTTGTAGGTGATATCATGTTTTTTGCCGTCGCGAAGTACCGTAAGCGTGACTTTGCCGCGCGTGAATATTATTTCCTCCACCATCTTCCGCCAGGTCAGATTGAAGCCCTCTCCGTTTATCGCAACAATCCTGTCGCCGGATTTCAGTCCGGCTTCGTATTCCGCACTCCCTTCCTCCACCTCGAGTACCTCGACCGAACGCATTCTCGGAGAATCCTGAGGAATGCCGTGTATCCAGAGAAACGTCCCCAGAACAAGCCCGAAAAGAATGTTGAAGAACGGGCCGGCCGCGGCGGTGGCAATCCTGTCCAGAGGTTTTGCCGGCGGTAGCTTTTTGCCGTCCTCTGTCTTTATATCGCCGCTGTAGGTGTCGATCTGGGGCAGATCCACGTAACCGCCGAAAGGGATCCAGCCGATCCTGTAGTCTATGCCGTTGCGCTTCCAGCCCCAGAGCTTCTTGAACCCTATCGAGAACGCCTGAATGTGGAGTCCGCGCCATTTTGCCGCGAGGAAATGACCCAGTTCATGCACGAATATGCACATTCCAAGAAAGAAGCCCGCGACAATTACGCCGCCTATTTTTAATAATATATCTTCAAGCATCTTGTCATTTCAGGTTCAGAGGGAAATTTCGCAAGCCCTTTTCCGGGCTTCCCGGTCGGCCGATAGAATAGCATCAAGGCCGGGGTGGTCAAGCGTATTGTGATTCTTCATCACGTTTTCTATGATCTTCCAGATCGACGTGAACGATATCTCGCCTTTTCTGAAACGTTCCACGGCGACTTCGTTTGCGGCGTTCATCACGCCCGGCATCGTTCCACCGCATTTGAGCGCCTCGTAGGCGAAATCGAGTGACGGAAAACGCTTCCTGTCCGGGGCTTCGAAGTTCAGGGATCCGGTTTCCGCCAGGTTCAGCCTCGAAAACCCGGAAGCCTTTCTGCCGGGATACCCAAGCGCGTACAATATGGGAAAACGCATGTCGGGTTCCGACATCTGGGCAAGCAGTGATCCGTCAATGAACTCTACCATGGAATGGATTATGGATTCGGGATGAATGATGACCTCTATACTGTCCGCGGGACAGTCGAAGAGCCAGTGCGCCTCGACGATTTCCAGGGCCTTATTCATGAGCGTGGCCGAATCGATAGTCACTTTCGCTCCCATATTCCAGGTGGGGTGCGCCATGGCGGACTCCCAGGTAGCCTGTTCAAGCTCCTCTTTCCCGGCGTCCTTGAAGGGGCCCCCGCTCGCGGTCAGAATCAGTTTGGAAACATCCTCCCTTGCCCTGCCTTCAAGGCACTGGAACAGCGCGCTGTGCTCGCTGTCGACCGGCAGCAGCCTGGAACCGCTTTTGCGAATTTCGCGGGTGACGTTCTCGCCGGCGAGAACGAGTATTTCCTTGCTTGCCAGCGCGATGTCACGCCCGAGCCGGATCGCTGATATCACCGGTTCAAGCGCGGCGGTGCCGACAACCGAACAGAGAACAATATCGGCTTCCGTGCTTTCCACGAGTTCCTTCATTGCGTCGGCGCCGGTGAAAACTTCAAAAACGCCGTCGGCAACGCTTGAACGGAGGCAGGACGCGCTGTCTTCGTCGGAGACTGAAATCTTGGCGCAGGATAGAGCCCGGGCCTGCTCTGACAGGAGCTCCGTGTTGGAATCGGCCGCGAGACCGACGACACGGAACTCGCCGCTGAACCCGGCTGCAATGTCC
The DNA here is from genome assembly GCA_964530455.1 of uncultured Victivallales bacterium. Classification (GTDB taxonomy): domain Bacteria; phylum Verrucomicrobiota; class Lentisphaeria; order Victivallales; family CAZGYO01; genus CAZGYO01. The sequence continues at coordinate 498 of CAZGYO010000154.1, read as the reverse complement.
ACCGCGTTCCGGCCGATAGATCCGGTGGAACCCAGGATTATTATTTTTTTCGGGTCAGGCATATCGTTTCGTTTCCATCGTCTTCTAAAGCCGTATATTTCACGTACATATTCAGTGAACCACGTCGGGGTCGGGGCTGAGACACTCGAAGACTGTCCAGTACTGACCCGAGCAAACGGGGTTTGCTGAATATGCACCATTTCACAAAGCCGGCTTCATACACCGAAGCTGGCGCCCCAACCCGTAAATGCCCCGGCTATTACTTGCCGGCTGAATAAATGTTTTGTTTGCACTTGAAAAAACTATATCTTACTATACCTCAGAGTTGGAAAAAGAATAGAAAGTTTCATTGAATATTACAACCGCACTATGGTCAAAGTATTTAAGTGGACTTATAAAGGCAAGCCTCTTCAGGCTTAACCCCGTTATTTCATTAAAAATCGATCGTGAATTCAAAATACAAGTGCAACACCCCCGGCTTGAAAACAAAGCGGGTTA
>CAZGYO010000153.1:0-6562 GCA_964530455.1 uncultured Victivallales bacterium | reverse complement strand
GCCCCGGGCTATGGGATTACAGGCTTTCAGCCCTGGAAATAAGCAAAAAGATAGAGAACAAAACCGATTTCACCACGAAGGAGCACGAAGGAGCACGAAGCCCGTTAAAATTAAAAAATATCTCGCACGAAGGCACTAAGGCACTAAGAAATGACAGAAAATGAAATTGGGCAAATGGTCGTGGATTGCGCTGTCCGCATGCATAAGAAGGAGGTTCAATAAATATCTCTGTGGCTTAGTGGCTTTGTGCGAGAATAAAATATACCCGGGGCGATGCCTATGGGATTACAGGCTTTCAGCCCTGGAAATAAGCAAAAAGATAGAGAATCCAAATCGCTATCGGGATCGGGATCGGGATCGAATAGACATGGGACTTGGGCACGAAAAGCTTTTGAAAGAAATGGTGAAAAACTGAGTGGAGAAAAGCCTTGATGCACTGCATCGCAGTGCCAAAGAGGGCTTTTCGAGCACCATCTAGTTATGCCTGAATTCCGTCGGACTCATCCCGACCGCTCTGCGCACGGACTTCGCGAAATAATTTGCCCCGCTGTATCCCGTTTCAACCGCGATCCGCGCGACCGGCCAGTCCGTCTCTCTTATCAGCGAAAGGCCCTTCTGCACCCGGTACGATACAAGGTAGTCGATGACGCTTATCCCCATTTCCTTTTTGAACGCCTTACTGAGCACTGTCCTGTGTACGCCCAGTCTTTCCGCGATGCGGTTGACGTCAAGGTCGCGGTCCGAATATTCCTCGTCAATGATTCGCAGTGTCCTGCCAGCGATTCCTGTTTTGTCGGGGTCGGGGCCGCTTTGGCCGCAGGCGGCCATCAGGATCTCGGTCGCCAGCAACATCGCCTTCCTCTGCCCGAAAGGCGAAATGTCCTGAATGTCCTTCTGCATTTCTATGAAGAGAGCCTCGGGACACGGACCCGCCGCATTCATCCCCCGGTTCCCGAATCCGAAAGCGCGCACCGACTCCGCCGCCAGATTGCCGTCAAGCGTCAGCCAGCGATATGCGCAGATATCGGAGACTATTCTGATATCGTGGACGTCTCCGGGGAAATAGAAGAATATTTCGCCTTTACCGCAGACCTGCCTTCCGTCCCGTGTCGCGAACTCGGCCTTACCCCGCAGCATCCAGAAAAGCTGCACGAAAAATTTTCGGCGGCGGCGCTCCGCGGAATATCTGTTCAGCAGGTAATAGCCGACCGAACGCACTCCGAAAGGCAAGGGTGTTGTCGGACAGTCAGAAGATCTGAAAAAAAGCTTCTTATCTGTGTTTGAGGCCATTGTTCTTTTTCGGCACATAATTACCCATGTGAACACGCATTTACCATTGCAGTGCGCCTATATCAATAATATTATATCTTAACATTATTACCTATACAAGGGAGACCGCAAGATGTCGAAACCAAAAGTCGTTATTATAGGCGCGGGCAGCTATTTTTTCGGGCGGCCGGCAATATGGAACATGGTTCAGAGCCCGGTTCTGAGAAACGGTACGCTTGCGCTCGTTGACACAGACCCGGACGTACTGAATACGATGAAGACAGTGGCCGAGAGAGTCGTCAAGGGGACAGGCTCGTCCCTTAAGCTCGAGGCTTCCACCGAAAGAAAAGATGTTCTGAAAGACGCGGACTTCGTCGTGCTGTCGTTTTCATACCGCAACGCCCATTACCGCGGGCTCGACACAAAGATATCGGAGAAATACGGTGTACGGATGTGTTCTTCAGACACTATCGGGCCGGGGGGTATATTCAGGGCGCTTAGAGAGATACCCGTCGCGCTGGACGTGTCGCGCGACATGGAAAAGCTGTGCCCGGACGCCTGGCTGATCAACTTCGTCAACCCGACAACGGTTATCGGGATAGCGCTGATGCGCCACGCGCCCGTCAGGAACTTCGCCCTCTGCGACGGGCTGCACGAGCCTCACCACACGGTCGGAAGACTCAAAAAGGTCGGCATACTACCGGAAGACGCCAAGTCCGTCCCCCCCGAGGTCGAGGCCTGTCTTGATATCGCGATCGGAGGAATAAACCATTTCACCTGGCTGCTCAAGCTCAAGTACAAGGGGCAGGATATGTTCCCGCTGCTCAGGAAGAATCTGGCGGAGTCCGCGGCGAATGAAAGCCCGAACGACAAGGCAAAACCAAGGTTCAACCAGCGCTACGCTCTTCAGCTCCTCGATATATTCGGCTGCCTGCCGATAGCAACGAGCCACACCAAAGAGTATGTCCCCTATTTCCAGGACTGCGGCGTAACGCCGGTAGAGCCGGAACCCATCATGACCTTCAACGCCGAAACCAGGGAACGCGAGATGGCGGAAGACTGGAAAAAGAACGAACAGTACGCCTCCGGCGAAAAAAGCGTGGAGGATTTTATCGAAAACGGCAAACCGGATCACGCCACGGACATCATAGAGAGCATGTGGGGCCGGCTCGGGAAATGTTTTTATATCAACTCGCCGAACCGCGGCGCCGTGACGAATATGGCGGACGACGCGTTTCTCGAACTCAAATGCCATGTGGACATGGCGCACGGACCGGTTCCCGTCGCAAAAATGGAGATGCCGCGCGGACTTCTCGGGCTCCAGCAGCAGGTTCTCGACACGCACGAACTGACCGCGCGGGCCGCCGTGGAATACGACAGGGATATCCTGCTCAGGGCAATGATGACAGATCCCATAGTGAACAATATCGGGGATGCTGAAAAGATTATGGAGGAGCTTTTCGAGGCCGAAAAGGAAGTACTGCGCCGGGAGTGGTACAGCTGACCCGCAGTTTCACGAAAAAGTGGTGCTAGAGTAGCCAGTTTCAAAACTCCGCGTGAACCACGTCGGGGTCGGGGCTGAGACAATCGAAGACTGTCCAGTACTGGCCCCGAGCAAACGGGGTTTGCTGAATATGCACGGCGACGGAACATCGGAGACTCCGCACAGGTCGATCATATATGATATATGAATCGGCAGTTTTTTTGGAAATTGTTTAAAGGCTGATATATTGTATGGGACGTACATATTCAAACCACGTCGGGGTCGCGAGCAAGCGGGGTTTGCTGAATATGTACTATCGGACGGTTTTATGATGCTCCGGCAGGATTAGAGAAGGAAATCATAAAGAGGAAGAGCAATGCTGGAAAACGAACATTTTGAAAAGATAAAAAAAATATGTGAAAGGGATAAGAGATACCAGCCGGAGGCCTATTTGTTTGTCGGTGAAGCCGTACTTTTCACGGCCAAAAGGCTTAAACGCTCGCCATCGGGGCCGAACCGCCACGTCTCCGGGGCCGAACTTCTCCGGGGAATACGTGATTTCGCCATAGAACAGTACGGGCCCATGGCCGGCGAAATACTCAGGAACTGGGGTCTTAGCGACAGCGTATCCATAGGAAACGTGGTATTCAACATGGTTGGGGAAAAGCTTCTCGGCGCCCGGGAAGAGGATTCCATAGAGGACTTCAAGGACAAACTGAACTTTGAAGAAGCTTTCGGCAGCCCCTTCCGGCCGGAGGGGAACAAGGTCGAGACCCCCTTCATAGCATGAGCAGAAAACTCTCCCAATCACCCGTCGGTGAACATGTGGAACTGGGGCCGATACTATCACACACACTTGAAAACGGGCTGCGTATATTCGCGCGCGAGGACCGGCACGCGCCCGTTGTGAGCCTCCAGGTATGGGTTAGAACCGGAAGCATACATGAGGGCGAGTACCTCGGATGCGGGCTCTCGCATTTCCTGGAACACATGATTTTCCAGGGTTCGGGAAAATATCCCGGCAGCGCCGTGGCGGACACCGTAAACCGGCTCGGCGGTTCCATAAACGCGTATACTTCTCACGGAGTGACAGTTTACCACGTGAACATGCATGCCGAGCACGTCCGCGAGGGGCTGGACATGCTCTCGGACGCCATCATGAACCCGCTTTTTCCCGAAGAGGAGTTCGCGCGGGAAAAGGATGTCATCCTGCGCGAAAGGGACATGTGCCGCGACAACCCGTCGCGTGTGCTCAGCGAGAAGATGCTTCTCACCCTTTTCCGTGACCATCCGTTCCGGCATCCGATAATCGGGTATCGTGAAAAGATAGAGTCGGTCGACAGGAAAATGATGCTGGACTACTATAACAGAAGATACCGTCCTGAAAGGACATTCTTCGTCCTCAACGGGAATCTGGATGCAGACAAGGCGGTAAAATGGCTTTCCGAGACGCTTTTCTCCTGGAAGATGGGCAGAATAGACGACCCGGTACTTCCTCTTGAAAAACCCCTTTCCGCGCCGCGCAGAATGCGGTTCTCATACCCGGACCCCCTTGCGAGGTTCGCAGCTTGCTACCATATCCCCGATGCGTCCCACCCGGATATTCCTGCTCTCGACGTGGCCTCCGCCATCCTCGGGCAGGGCAAGAGTTCGCGGCTGTTCAGCCGCCTGCACGACAGCGAGAAAATCGCGATCCATGTAGACGCATTCAACTACACAAGCTATTTTGCCGGTCTTTTCGGAGTATGCGCCGTATGCGAAGCGCCGGACGCAGAGAAGGTTGAGAAGGCCGTGGGGGAAGAAATAGACAAACTTGCCGCTGAGGGAGCAAGCCCGGGCGAACTCAAAAGGGTACTGCGCTATGTCCGGACAAACTTCTACCGTGGGATGTATTCCTGCTCGGGCATAGCAAGGACCATCGGCGACTCCGTTCTGTGCTTCGGTGTTCCGGACTATGCGGGACACTACATACGCAAGGTCTCCGAACTGCGCTCAAAGGACGTGAAACATGTGCTGAAAAAATACCTCGACCATGACCGTGCGGCCCTGGTCCATATGCTACCGGATAAAGAGGAAAAAGACTTTACGGGCCCGGCGGTGAAAAAGAAGGCAAAGGATTCGAGCCCGGGCTTGCACACGCTTACGGGCGGGATCAGGACGGTCTCCTTTGAAGACAGTTCACTGCCAATGGTGGATATCTGCGCAGTTCTGCCGGGCGGCGGAATCCTCGAGGGTGCGGAAAAAGCCGGTATCAGCAGGATAATAGCGGCGCTGATGTCTTCAAGAACAGCTCTATGCACTGAGAAAAAGTTTGGTAGAATTCTCGACGACAACGCAATCGCCCTTTCCGTCACGGGCGGAAACAACACGCTCTGCATACAGATGAACTGCCATAAGGATGCATTCGACGAAGCGCTGATGCTTTTCGCGCAGATACTTTCGGCGCCCCCGTTCGATGACGCTGAGCTACTGGAACGCGAAAAGAGGAATATGGCAAACGCCAATGAAAGTAGAAACCTTTCCCCGCAGTGCGCCGCCGAGGACGCTCTGCGTGCGGCGATTTTCGGAGGACACCCCTACGCCCAGCCGCCGACCGGAACCGCTGAGTCCGTCAGGAACTTCCGTTCATCCGACCTTAAAAAATTCTATTCCGGGAATTGCCTTTCCGCGAATTTCGCGGTACTTGGCATCGCCGGAGATGTTGATCCTGAAAAAGCGCGCGCGGACCTGGAGAGAACTTTAGCGGGGGTGAATTGGGTGGACTCCGAACCCAACTACCCCGAACGCCCGGTCTTTCCGGCAAGAGCTTTTACGAAAACCGTCAAGGTGCCCAGGGAACAGTCGGTCGTAATGCTGGGTGTTCCGGGAATAGACAACAGCGATGAGAGCCGTTTCTCTGTTAATATCGCGAGATCAGCGATGAACGGGCTGTCTTCCGGGCTGCACAAGAGAATCCGTGAAAGGGAGGGGCTCGCGTATTATACCGGATTCATGAACTTCACCGGAATCCATGAAGGCATGTTGGCCCTCTACGCCGGAACGAGCCCGGGATCGGCCGCGAAAGTCGCGGCTCTTCTCGAAAAGGAAAGAAAGTCCCTGGCCGCCGGAAAAGGAATCGCGGCTGATCAGGTAGACGCCGCGAAAGCCTGTATAAGAAGAGAACTCGCCGAACAGAAGAGGCAGACCAAAATGCTTTTGTTCAATTCCGCTCTAGCGGAATTCTACGGTCACGGATACCGCGAACCGTGGCTCGTCGACAAGCATTACGAAAGAATTACCCCCGGGGAAGTCAAGCTCTCTCTGCGAAAGCTTTTCAAAACAGAATCCGTTTTCAATATTACAGCGGGCCCCCAATAGGCCTTTAACCCGGATTCTTCACCCGGAGGCAACGGCAAGACGGCCGGGGCGGAAGAGGATACAGTTGGGGAAGAGCATGACGCCTATGGAGCCGATTTCGATTTGGAGGGGCAAGACGAGCAGCCCCAACCAAGCGTTCCGGGCGACGCTTGACAGCGCGCCTGAACGCAGGCGCTAAAATTAAAAAATATCTCGCACGAAGGCACGAAGGCACTAAGAAATGACAGAAAATGAAATTGGGAAAATAGTCGTGGATTGCGCTGTCCGCATGCATAAGAAGGAGGTTCAATAAATATCTCTGTGGCTTAGTGGCTTTGTGCGAGAATAAAATATAGTAGAATTTTAACAAGTAATATCTCGCACGAAGGCACGAAGGCACTAAGAAATGACAGAAAATGAAATTAAAAAATATCTCTGTGGCTTAGTGGCTTTGTGCGAGAATAAAATATAGTA
>CAZGYO010000152.1:0-6570 GCA_964530455.1 uncultured Victivallales bacterium | reverse complement strand
GTGGTGACCTTCAAGGACCGGGACATGCTTGTAAAGGCCACACTGGCCCTGGATATAAAGGACGCCCCGCTTCGCGAACTCGTCCTGAAACACGATTCCAAACTCACAGTGAACAGGGTAGAGGGGCAGGCCGTCATTCTGGACGACTACGAGGTCAGCAGAAAGGACGGGACAGCTACCCTTAAAATACCTTTCAAGCCTGAGACCATCGGCAAGACGATCCTCTTCATACATCTGGAGAAAAGAATCGAGAATGAAGCCATAAAGATTACTCCTCTTGTCATCGAAGACCTCAAGTCGGTTCGGGGAGACCTGGCCCTGGCAGCGGCACGCGGACTTACAATCGAACCTGTTGAACTTGAAGCTCTCAAGAAGGTGCATACAAGTTCCGCGCCAGTGAGGGAAGCCGGGCTCCAGCACGCTTACAAGTTCAAGAACCAGGAATGGGCCGCGGAGATAGTTCTGAAAAAGGACAGGTCCAGTCTTGTCTCGGAGGTTCTGCATCTTTCCTCTCTCGGAGAGGGCGCGGCCTACGGCAGCAGCGTTTTCACATACCACATATCGGGCGCGCCCCTGGACAATGTCAGGATATCCCTTGCTCCAGAGAAGAAAAACATCGAGTTTACCGGGCGCGACATCGTGGACTGGAAAAACGTCGCGAAAGACGATCAGTCCCAGACCTGGCAGATAAACTTCAGGGAAAAAGTGTTCGGTGACTACAACTTCCTTGCCACATACGAAAGCCCGCTGCCGGATAAGGGCAGTATAATGCGTTTCGGAAAGGTGAGTACGGCGGGCGCCGACGCCGAGAGCGGCTATATTGTGGTGACAAGCGTCCGCAATCTGAGCGTCAAGCCGATTGCCGCCGCCGAATCCGTAATCGAGATAGAGAAAGCGGAAATACCCCGGGTTTTCAGGAAACTGCTGCACAATCCCGTGCTCAAGGCCTGGAGTTTCATCTCTTCGCCCAGCTGGGCGGAAGCCCGCATCGAAAGCTATCCCCCGGAAGACTTTGTCGGGATGGCAGTGGACTACGCCAGCCTGTCAAGCCAGATCGACGTCAACGGAGAAATCGTCACGACCGCACGGTACAGAGTGAAGAACAATTCCGGCCGGAACATGGCTATAAAACTCCCCGAAGACGCGGATCCATGGTCCATGGAAGTGGACGGGCTTAAACCGAGGGTTTCGATTTCCGGAGACCGATATCTGATCCCGCTCCCCAGGCACCACGACACCAGCAGGCCTATTTCCGTCGCCGTCACATACGCCGAAAAACAGGATGAACTCGGCGCGGAATCCAGGCTTACCCTGACCGCGCCGGATCTCGACGTGGAAACTCTTTACAGTTCGTGGCAGGTGGATATCCCCAGGGAATACAGTTTCACGTCATTTGCGGGTGGAAATATGCGGCCGGAAAAGGTGCCGCAACTCATCGGGCTATCCGGTTTCGTCGCCAGAAGCATTGCGGGTATAAACTACTTGATAGGGAAATGGATGTTTCCCCTCTGGATAGCACTTGCCGCTCTTGGCGCCATGATTGCATGGAATTCCGGCAGAAAAAAATATGTCGTTTCAACCGCGATAATCTGCGGCCTCGCTTTGTCAGCGGTACTCTTTGCCTGGGGCGCGAGTTTCATCGTTATCAACGATGGGCCGATGGAACTCAAGCTCAAGGCCGTCAACACATGCGTGTTCTCCAAGCTCTTCTGTCTGCCCGGTGATTCCCTGAAACTCAACATGGGCATAAGCAATATGAGCGCCGTCTCTTTTTCCAAAATTCTCTATTCGCTGCTTTTCGCGTTTTTAACCGTAGCCTTCTTCAAGATCTCGCGGAAAACACAGGGTCTCAGAAAAAACGTCGCCGCAGCCTGCGCCCTGACAATGCTCGCGGGAATAGGTTCGCAGTGGTTGCTGGTTAACGCGCTGGCGGCCCTTGCCGCCAGCCTCTGCGTGACTTTCGGAATTCCGCTTGCCTTATGGGTGATTCTGTTCCGCCGGGGAAGGGCGGCTGTCGCTGTTCAGGCGGCGCTCGCGTTGGCTATATTTTTCCTGCTGCCGGCAGCGCACCGGGCATCAGCGGGAACCAGCGCGCCCCCGGCGAAAATACTCATACGAGACGCCCAATACGAGGTCAGAGCAAGCGAGGACGCAGTCGCGGCCACCGCGAAATACGACATTCTAGCCGAGGATCCCGGCCGAATCGTGATAATTCCGGCGCCGGCTGTTCTTGAAGGAGAGTTTCCCGAAAACTCGCACCTTGAACTCGTCCGGGAAGGGGATTCCTACGTGCTCGTGGTCAAAAGTAGCGGTGAATACAATCTCAAACTGAATTTCCTTGTCCCAATGCAGGCTGATGGCAACGGCAACAATTTTTTCGCGATAAAACTGCCGGTCTGCCGAAGAAATAGGACGGTGGTGAATGTGGACATCCCCAGCATGGACGTTAAAGCCGAAAACGCGATCTTTTTCAAGAAGAAGAAAGACGCGGGTAAAACCCTTGCCGAAGCCGTCTTTACTCCGGGCGACATGGCCGTATTCAGGCTTTCGCCGGAGGTCCGCGAGGTTAAGAAGGAAAAGTCAAAGTTTTTCGCGAAAATTGACGCGCTTGCGAATTTCGCGCCCGGCTTCGTCGAGATCAAAAACCATTTTTCCTTTCAGATCGCCCAGGGCGTTGTCTCGAAGTTCCTTATAGAGGTTCCCGGAAACATGCGCGTGACCGGCGTGGATGTCGCGGACCTTGGCGCGTGGCGCTTTGATCCGGCGGCACGAATGCTTGAAATATTCCTTTCCGAACCGCATTCGGGCCGGCTTTCCATGCATGTGGTAACGCAGATAGCGAACTGCACTCTGCCGTACGGGGCCGCCATTGAGCCGTTGCGGGTCGAGGGCGCATCCAGGCAGCACGGAACCGTCGGCATTGTAAGTGAATCAAACGTCCAGGTCAATGTGGAGAAAAGTGAGGGATACAACAGGATGAACACCTCTGACTTCAAGCTCCGCGCGGATAAAGGTCAGATCGTCAAAAAAGCTTTCCTGTACCATAAGCCACCGGCGCTTCTCGAACTTAAATCCACTCCCGTAAAACCAGAACTGCGCGTGCGCGAACAGACAGAACTCAGCTTCGAGGAGGAACAGACGCGCATGATATGCAACCTGGAACTGGAAGTCGCGAAAGCCGGAATATTCTCGATTGCGATAAATATTCCGAAAGGGTTCGAGATCGACAAGGTTAACGGGAATGATATCCAGCACTGGGACGAGATTACCGGGGAAGACGGTAACAGGCTCGTTGTGCATTTCGAAAAACGGGCTCTCGGCAAAAGACCCCTGAGAATAGAACTCCTGAGCATGGAGACCGTAAAGCAGGGTGAAATGGCAATTCCAAAGATATCCGTTGAGAAGGTCGAAAAGCATAAAGGGGAACTCGCGATTAATGTGGAACGCGGCACCCGGATGGAGGTTATCGAACGCGTGGGGCTGGAGGAGAAGACCATCGGCTTCAAAAAACACGGCGCTGAAACCAGAAACTTCTTCTCCATTGTCAGAAGGGACTGGAGCCTGAAAGTATCCTTTGACATCATTGAACCATGGATACAGGTCGAACATCTGCAGATAGGCAGGGTTACGCCTAAGGTAGTGAATTTCAGAACCTATTTCAACTACTCGATAGAGAATGCGGGAGTGAAATATCTGCGGATACGCCTTCCAGACACCGCGGAGACACCGGAATTCATACAGGCCCGGAAACAGATCGTCGGAACCAGGCTCGTACAGGACAATCTCTGGGAAATAGAACTCAACCGCAAAGTGATGCGCAAGTTCTCTATCGAAGCCAGATACCGCCAGCCCTACGATGGGAAGTCGCTTTCCGTTGAGCCGGCGGTGGCCGAAGGCGCCGAACTGCAGAAAGGATATCTTGTAATGGTTTCCGAAGACGCGCTGCAGATCAAGTCCGTAAAGACCACCGGGGAGATAACGGATTTCGACCCGCGCAAAATCCCGGTCGGGTTCAGAAGCGAAAACCTGGCGAATGCCGTGGCATGTTACAGAACTGTCGGCGGGGAATACATCGCGGAGTTCGACGTTGTAAGGCATGACGCCGCATCCCTGCTGAAGGCCCAGATAAACAGCGTTTCTCTGATGTCCGTGGCTTCGCGCGAAGGACGTACAATTACCACGGCGCTGATAGACCTGGACAATGCGAACCAGACGTATCTGCGCGTCAGGCTTCCGGAAGGGAGCACTACGTGGTCGGCATTCATTGAAATACAGGATGTCGGGGAAGAGGAGCCCGTCGAGGTGGGCCGCGAGGGGGACGATATCCTTATCCCTCTCAAGCAGGCCACTATCTCAGGTTCGGTCAATCAGAAGATCAGGCTTGTCTATTCTATCGAGACCGACGAAGGCTGGAATCCGGGCAAGCAGGTCTACAGGGGGCCGAAGATAAACCTTCCGCTGAGAAATATATCCTGGAAATTCTATCTCCCGCCGGATTTCGAATATGACGGTTTCGGCGGAACCCTCGAATATCAGGAGAAAGACATTTTCGGTCAGATAAAATATTCAAAGACCCTCTCGAGCTACGACCATGAAAGCGTGGAGAGACAGGCACGGAGGAAAATGAATGTGCAGACCCTCTACAGAAGAGCGAACAAACTCAAGAAAGAGGGCAGGCAGGAGGATTATACAAACTACATGCAGAGCGCGCTCAACCTGTCCAATGATGCACCCACCACCAAGGCGGACATTCAGAACGAATGGATGGACATGCAGCGGGAACAGACCATCTCCGCGCTTGCGAACCGGCGGCAGATAGTCCACAAAAGTTCTAGGATAGGCGCGGAACAACAGCTTCCTGAAGAAAACCTGCAGCAGATTAAACAGGAACTCGGTGGCGCCGAGATCAAGAACCTGGAAGATATTTCCGACAAGATATTCATGCAGCAGCAGGCGGCGAAATCCGTGCCGCATCCGCTTGGCCTGTCCGTCCCGGAAGAAGGCAAGGTCGTCGAGTTCAAACGCGCCCTGCAGATCGATGAAAATTCCGATATGCAGGTTCATTTCAATGCCGACGAGAAGATTCCCATCCAGAGACGCTCGCAGGCCTGGGCGCTTATAGTGTCTCTTGCCGCGTCATTCCTGCTGATACAGCTCGGACGGGCCACGCTCAAGAAATATTCCTTGGAAACCGGGGGGGGAACTGTTTGAAAAAGATCAGTTGTACAGGCGCGCTCGCGGCGGCATGGGACAGAATGCTGGAAATCCTGTTCCGGCCCTTTGACTTCGCGAAATGGTGTTCCCTGGGATTCTGCGCATGGCTTGCGTTTCTTTTCGAACGGGTCTCCGGCAATGTCGGATTCAACTTTTCATCGGGATTCAATGGTGGCGGAAGTGCGGCGGAATCACGGTCCGCCCCCGGGAATGTGCTTCCCGACCTGTCCTGGGAGTCCATCCGCGGTTTCCTGAAAAGACTTGACGCGGAAACACAGGGCTTGCTTCTTGTCATCCTGTGCATCGCGGCTTTTGTCTTTGCCGCGACTGTTGTCATTTCCATCGCCGCGATGTGGATAAAGTCAAGGGGCGAATTCATGTTTATCCACAACATAGCCGGGAACTATCGGACGCCGCGGATCTCGGAACCGTGGAAAAAGTTCAGGAAAGAGGGCAATTCACTGTTCGCGTTCAGGTTCTGCCTGACAATCCTCTCCTGGTTCGTCTTTCTGCTTTTCGCGGCATCTTTAACCGTGCTCGGCTGGCATTGGTTCGGGGGCTGGATAAAAACTTCTATCCATAGAGGTAACCTCCAGCCGTTCAACGGGTTGATGGGTTTGCAGATGACTTTTCTCGCACTTATGGTCCTCGCCTACTTTGCTTTCTCAATATTGCTGTCTCTGTTCTGGCTCATTTTCCGGCATGCGGCCATCCCGGTCATGTATAGACAAGGTGTTTCCGCGCTTCAGGCTTGCGCGGTGGTCTGGAGGCTGATCAAGTCATCACCATCGGCGTTTATCATCTACGTGCTCCTGTATATCTGCATTAAAACAGCCGTGTTTATAGCTCTGTTCGTCCTGAATCTTATGCTTATGATAATCGGTTTGCTTACCTGCTGCCTCGCGTTTATAGTGATCATTCCGGGCATGTTCATCCTCGCTCTCCCCTATGTATGGGCCGTAATTTTCCTGCCGGTTCTGACATTCATTCGCTGCTTCAGCCTGGAGTTTATGGCGCGGTTCGGAGATGAGTACAGCGTCTTCGCGAAAACACAAGGGTGAGATTGGGGTCACACCTATTATTTGACATTATAATATGACACGTTAGCTTGTCTCTGGGTGTGAGATTGGGGTCACACCTATTATTTGACATTATAATATGACATGTTAGCTTGTCTCTGCTATCCATTCGAGGTGACGACAGGAGACGACTATGGCACGGCCGCTGAGAATCGAGTATCCCGGAGCCTGTTACCATGTGATAAGCCGAGGTGTTGGTAGGCATCGGGCATTCCATGGCGACAGCGACAGTTTCGTCGATTGGGTCAGACGGACTCACCTTGATATATCGGACAAG
>CAZGYO010000151.1:0-6619 GCA_964530455.1 uncultured Victivallales bacterium | reverse complement strand
GCCGTGCATGGCAGACAGGCGGCTTGGCGAGAGAAAGAATGAATTCGAACCAGTCGCTTCCGCGGACGGAGTACCGCCGTAGAGCCTAGTCGTTAAAAACGGAAGAAGATTACTCTCGCAAAGGCGCAAAGAACGCAGAGAATGGACGATGCCAGTCAGGCGGCCACGGAGAGTTTTGAAATCGGCTCAATAGAACATCCGGCGCTTTGGAGAAAATTTACCCTATGGTTGAATCAATTACGTCTGTTGAAAACAGGCGCTCAATCCCGCGGGTTCGGCATTGTGCCATGCCTGTCCGCCCCTGGCGGTCCCAGGCTGGGGCCGGGCAAGGATAATCGGACGGAAGGATATGATAAAATAATGAATACCACATTGGACTGCATACCGTGTTTTATCAGCCATGCCCTGCATGTCGCCTCGATGGTGACCGAAGAGGAGGAGACTCGGGAGAAAATCGTGCGCGAGACTCTTTCCATTGTTTCCGGCATGGATTTTTCTCAGTCTCCGCCCGAGATGGCCAGGCGGATACACGCGTTCATCCGCGATCTTACCGGGACGGTGGACCCCTACCGGGATATAAAGGACGAATCGACCGAGTTCGCTCTTGAACTGCTTCCGGTGCTAAAGCGCGAAATCGAGCATTCGGACAATCCGTTTGAAACGATTATACGTCTCGTAATTGCGGGGAACATCATAGATTTCGGCGCGGACAACGATTTCGAGCTGGACAGCGTGCATGAAGTAATCGCGGACTCGCTGAAAGCCCTGCTGGATCCCGAGCTTGTACTCCGGCTCAAGAGCAGGATGGAGGAGGCTGAACGCATCCTTTACATAGCGGATAACTGCGGTGAACTTGTGATCGACAGGCTGCTTATTGAGAAGTTCCGGGAGAAAACTACGGTCGCTGTCCGCGGATTCCCCATACTGAACGATGCCACGCCGAGGGAAGCGGAACTTTCCGGGCTTTCCGGGCTGGTCGAAGTGATAGATACCGGGGACGCCACGCCCGGAGTCTTATACAAGTACTGTTCCAGGCGGTTCAGGACACATTTTGACTCGGCGGACCTGATAATCGCCAAAGGGCAGGGGAACTACGAGACCATGAGCGAAGTGGATGCCCCGATTATCTTTCTGCTTAAAGCGAAATGTCCGGTTGTGGCCAGGAAACTGGCCGCGAACATCGGGAGCATGCAGATAATACTGTGAACTTGTTCAAGGAAAATGCCGAGATATATGCGCCCGACGGAACGGGCAGCTCCGAAGCGCTTTCAAGAACAAGTCATCTCGCTGTCGGCGCACATCCGGACGATATAGAGATAATGGCTTTTCCGGGAATATCCGAATGTTCAGGAAGCAGCGACTTGTGGTTCTCCGGCGTGCTTGTGACCGATGGTGCCTCGCCGCCCTGCTCCGGCGGGGAATATGCCGAGATCTCCGGCGCTGATATGGCGTCAATACGCGGGAAAGAGCAGCGGGAAGCCGCGTCAGTCGGCGGATACTCGGCACAGATACAACTCGGTTATTCAAGCGCGGAACTGAAGGCCGGGATTGGGGAAGTCGTTGCCGATTTGAAATCCGTTTTCCTTGAAGCCCGCGCGGAAACCATATACCTGCACAGCCCCTTTGACAGGCATGAGACACACGTCGCCTGCGCCCTGCGTTCAATTCAGGCGCTGCGCGCGCTCCCCGCTGATGCGGGACCGCGAAAGGTCTACGGGTGTGAGGTATGGGGAAGTCTCGACTGGCTGGAGGATTCTGAAAGGACAGCCCTCCCGGTGAAGGACGATCGGCTTCTGCGCAGACTCCTCGAAATCTTCAGGTCCCAGATACATGGCACCGGAAAGCGCTATGACATTGCGGTTCCCCGCAGGTATGCCGCGAACGCGACTTTTCACGAGAGCCATGCCGCGGACAAGTATCCCGGGCTGCTATATGCCGTGGATCTGATGCCGCTCGTGCGGGACCCGGATATGAGTGTCGGGGATTTCCTCTCCTCTCGGATACGGGCTTTCGAGAATGAAACCGTTCAGAGAATTCAAAAAATATGCGGAAAAGATGATAAGACCACCGTTTGAGCCAGTTTCAAAACTCCGCGCGGCCACGGAGAGTTTTGAAATTGGCTCGTTTATTAAAATTTGCGGCATCACCCGCTTTCAGGACGCACTGAAAGCGGTGGAACTCGGCGCAGACGCCCTGGGCTTTATCGCCTATCCTCACAGTCCCAGATATGTCTCGCCTGAAACGGCGGCAAAGATTATAGCTGAACTCCAAGGTGTGCGCGATGTGCGCAAAGTCCTTGTATGCGTTGACGCCGCGCCTGAGCAGATATCCGCGTACATCGCTTGCGGAATCGACACAGTGCAGCTTCACGGCTCTGAAAATGCGGATTTCGCAAAAAAGGTCGGACAGCTCGCTCCCCACGTGTGGAAAGCGCTCAGACCGCGTTCGAAAGACGATGTGCTTGCAGTGCGGGATTATCCTTGCGAGGCGCTGCTCGTGGATGCGTTCTCGGAAAAAATGCCCGGTGGAACCGGTAAGCGCTGCGACTGGGAACTTGCGAAATTAGCAAAATCAGTTTTGGGCTGTAATGTTATTCTCGCCGGGGGACTGTCTCCGGAAAACATTCCGGAAGCGGTCGCGAAGGTCCGGCCTTGGGGAATAGATGTCAACAGCGGCGTCGAATCG
This sequence comes from uncultured Victivallales bacterium, assembly GCA_964530455.1. GTDB lineage: Bacteria > Verrucomicrobiota > Lentisphaeria > Victivallales > CAZGYO01 > CAZGYO01. The sequence goes on along the minus strand of CAZGYO010000151.1, from coordinate 3,934 downwards.
TCGCCCGGAATCAAGGATCACATTAAACTGGAAAGGACTTTTAAGCTGTTCCGCAAGCAGGATCAAGCTGGTTAACTCGTGTATATTCGAAAAGGTTCTGAAAGAACCGCGCCTTTGTCGAATCTGAACATAAATCATTGTCATCCCACAGGATGACGTTTCATTAGTTGAGCCAGTTTCAAAACTCCGCGTGAACCACCTTGGTAGCGCAGGCGCGGCAGGCGGCGCGACGAAATGGCTGGTGCATACCATCAACTGTCTGTGCCCGCCACTTCACCGTAACCTCGCATCCAAAATGGCAGACCGCGCCTGTCTGCGTGCCTGCCTGAGCGACTACGCTCGCAGTCAGGCGACGCACAGGCAAGGCGGCCACGGAGAGTTTTGAAACTGGCTCTAGAAAGGGAAAAACATGAAAAAGAACACACTGGGAAGAAGCGGCCTTCAGGTATCTGAAATCGGTTTCGGCGCGTGGGCCCTGAGCTCCTCCTCTTACGGAAGCATAAGCCGGAATGATGCCGTGGGCGCACTTGAGACCTACGTGAACGGTGACGGCAACTTTATTGACACCGCGCGCGGCTACGGGGACAGCGAACGCGTGATCGGGGACTTTGTTGAGGAGCGCGGAATCCGGGATAAGCTGATAATATGTTCGAAGATATGGCCGAACGACCCCGATAAGGTGAAGGAACACCTGGAAGTATCGCTGAAGACACTCAAAACCGACTGTATCGATGTGCTCTACATCCATAACCCTCCCGACGGCGAAAAAGAGATGAACTCTCTTCTCGACCTCTACGAAAGTTTCAGAGACCAGGGTATGGCCCGTTTTATCGGCGCTTCACTCAAAGGCCCCGCCGTTACCGAAGATACCGTCGATGCGTGCCGCCGCTACGTCCGAAGCGGACGAATAGACGTGATCCAGCTCATATTCAGTATTCTGAGACAGAAAAACCGCGAATGGTTCGACGAAGCAAAACAGGCCGGAGTCGGGCTCGTCGCGCGGACAAACCTGGAAAGCGGTTTTCTCACCGGCAAATACCACAGGGACAACCCACCTGTTTTCGAGGAAGGGGACCAGCGGAGCCGATGGAGCGAAGAAAGACGTGACAGTATACTTGAAGCGGCCGAAGAAGTCAAAAAACTCACCGAGCCTTGCTATCAAAAGGTATCTCAGGCAGCCTTGAGATTCGTTATGGACGAACCCGCAATCGATACGATAATTCCCGGAGCTAAAAACCCCGAACAGGCGAAGTCGAACATCGCGGTGGCGAACCTGCCGCCGATGGATACCGAACTGCGCCGGAAACTCGTCGAGAAGTATACCGGGAAAGAGGATATTGCTAATCCTTAGCTCGTATATTTCACGAAGCCGGTGCGCTACGGATGCGAAGCTGTTCACCTGAAAAAGGCAGTTGCCGTAGCGTGCCGTGGATCAATAGTAAAAAAAATCGTCTCTCAACTTGTATTTCCGTTTCCAGGTGGTATCGTTACCAAAAGTAACGTTACCCCTCGTCTGTTCCGCGCTGAAGACAAAAGCGCATAATTGACGGGGCGAAGCCTGCCGAAATTGGATTTTCGGCACACGTATTCCCCCCCCCAACGAAACTGCATCAGCGCCTAAGATGCACATTTAGATTGCGGAGCAATATAAATTGATAAAGAACCATCACATGCTAATGGAGGCGGAGGCAGAGTTTCATGCCGGCAACAGGCTGTCTCTCAGGGAAAGGATCAGGTTGTTGGAGGACATGTATCTGTTCTCTAAAAAGTTCGAGAAAAACTCCGGACCCGCAGAAAAGTCTCCGCATGTCAGGATGCTGGTTAAGCTGACGAATACCTTTCGTGAAATAGGCAAGCACAATGCTTGAGAAGACCCTTGTTAAAATCACAGGGAGGCTCGATGCCGGCGGAATTCCTTACATGGTGCTTAGCGGCTATGCCATTGTCATTCATGGCTTTTCACGCCTGACCCAGGATCTGGATATCTCTCTCGGTGTTGATACAGGCCGACTCGATGATGTTTTGAATGCGACGCAATCCGAGTTCCAGCCGCTCTCGAAGGATCCCCGGGGCTTTGCAAGGGATACGAATGTGCTACTCCTGCAGGATATTGAGACCGGTGTCCGCGTTGATCTAATTTTCACATCAATCGATTTCGAGAGAAAAGCGATAGACAATGCGGATAAAGTGGAGCTTCACGACGGAACGATAAAGGTCGCCTCTCTGGAGGATCTTATTATTTACAAGATGCTGGCGGGAAGGGCACGGGATATTGAGGACGTCCGGATGATACTCGCCGGTGGCGCCGACTCCATCGCCAGTGACAGGATAACGGACACTATCAGGGAGTTTTCCAGCCTGCAGGGGAACAACTCATACAGGGAATGGATATCTATCCTCAAAGACAGAAAGAGCCTGTCGGAACTGTAATTCCAACAGGCTCCTGAGAGTGTTTATTCCACGTAACCGAATTTTCACCAACACCGAAGGTGCATATTTAGATTGCGGAGCAATATAAATTGAAGAACGAACTGCTTGAACTTGAGATCCTCAAACATGTCGAGGAAACGCCGCGCCTGAGCAACCGTATGGCGGCGGCGAAACTCGGTTGTAGCGTAAAGCTTGCCCATGCCCTGCTCGGCAAGATGGTCGATCGCGGCCTGCTTCACGTGAAGAAGCTGCACTCGCGCCGCTGGGACTATTTTCTTACGCCGAAAGGGATCTCCGAAAAGGCGCGGCTGACCTTCGAGTTCCTCGAATTCTCCTTTCAGTTCTACCATGAGGCGCGTCGCGAAAGTTCAAAGGTCTGCAGACGTATCGCGGAGGAGGGCAGGCGGGACGTCGCGTTCCTCGGGGCCGGCGATCTGGCGGAAATCGTCTACCTGGGCGTCAGGGAGTGGGGACTGAAACTCGTCGAGGTATATGACGGGGATACTGAAGGAACTTTTCTCGGGCACAGGATATCTTCCCGCGCAAAATTGCCGGAAAGTAAAGCAGATGCGATTATCGTCTGTCTCTATGACAGGGATCACCCGATGAGCCTTCAATACCTTCCGAACGATCTTGAAGAGACAGACAACATGTATTGGGTCTTCAACGATTCCTCATCTCCAGAACCTGAAGCCATGAATGCGCCCCAGGCACCTGAGATCAAAGTCGATACGGGTCCGCTGAAGAAACGGATCAGGGAAAGCAACAAAAATATTTCGCCCAAAGAGAGGATGGAGCAATTCCGTGAGCTCCAGAAAAACGCATTCAGATACATGTCCGAAAGCGGATACCGGAGGTATATCCGCAGAAATATGAAACAGAGAGCAATGCATCCTTGACCGCGTCAAAGCTCCATCAGTAGCGTCGCCGGCTGCACATATAGACAAAATGAATTATGGAGAAAAAAGTATATAATCCCATGCAGATATTCGATGTGCTTAACGGGTACGGCATCGAATACGTCATTATCGGCGGGCATGCCGTGAATTTTCACGGATATATCAGGACCACCGAGGATATCGACATTATCATAGATCCTGTGCCGGCGAACAGAAAACGCCTGCTTTCCGCGCTTAAGTCTATCAACGCATATTGGATCAGAAATGAAATAGACCCGGATACGGGAATGGAGAAAACTGAACCTATAACAGAATCCTTTGTGCTTCGAACTCACATGATGATGCTGGGTGCGGATTTGGGATTCATTGATATCTTTGACTTTATTCCAGGATTCCCCGAAGAAAATATCGAAAAAGTTTTTGCAACAAGCGAATCGCTTGAAAACCTCAGATTTATATCGCTTGACTGGCTCATAAAGATAAAGGAGAAATCCGCAAGAGACAGGGATCTTGAGGATATAGAAAAGCTCAAATTCGCAGCTGCCGGCACACAATCCGACTGAAATACGCCTCTGTGAAGACCCCATTTCAAAGGCTTTCCGCAT
>CAZGYO010000150.1:0-6635 GCA_964530455.1 uncultured Victivallales bacterium | reverse complement strand
AAGCCTGGGAACGACATCTCCGGAATTCCGTTTCTACCTGAGAAATCCGATAATCAATTTTGAGGACGCAGGCAATCCGGAACACGCCGCGATAATCAGCTTCGGCTGGAATCTGGATATAACCGATCTGATCGACAAGACAAACGACGGCACGGAGATCATAAACGAATACGTATTTCAGTCGCAGATGCAGTTGGCGGCGGGAACGGAAAAGCTGCTCGCGCAATACGACAAGGAACACCTTGTGAAACAAAAGAATGCCTTTCCGTGGCTCGGGGAAATGCCGGTGCTCGAATACATCCTCGGGGCAGCCGAAAAATCAAAGGTGAAAACAAAAATCATTATTACCGTCAAGGCATCTCCCGTGTCTCCTGAACGAGACCTGAGCGAATTCGCCGGCAAGGTTATCGAAGCCGTGGATATGGCGGCGAAAAACGAGAGCTTTGACGCCACGGAAACGGAAGACTGAAGCTAATCCATTATAGAAAGGAATTAACTGCCATGAAAAAAAACGTTTTAACCATTCTGTCCGTGGTCTTATGTTGCGGTGTGCTGAAGGCGGATCCACCAACTCCGGATCCGGCGGACAGCCGTGTGGAGACACAACTGCGGGTAGACATCGACAAGGAAACAAAAATTATCAACTTCCTTAACTCCAACAACGACCCCGACATACTTACTCACACCTACGTGCTGGAGAACGCGGATCCATACGAGATTCGTCCGTACGTAAGAAACGCTGTGGCGGGAGAAAGGATATCGGACAGCGACGTGAAAGTCGAGGCGCTTAAGTTCACCGACGGCACGGGAATCCTGATAGTTTCCGCGGAAGATTACCGCTTTGCTCCCCAGCCGGACGGCGGAATGAGTATAGATGAAATAGTTGAGGCACTCGACCTGCCGGAGATCACTTCCTCTACCGGACAGCCAAAGTTGCTGTATTTTCCCAAATACCGTAACGCGGACGATATTGTCAGCCGCATGCAGGATGTCGGTTTGAATGTGAGAAACGACATACGTGAACTCGACCGCGGGGCCGACAATACCGCGGTAGATCAGGGACTGAACGCCGTGCTTTTCTATCCGGCCAGCTACAACGTAAAAAATGTCAGAGAGATGCTGACGGTATACGACAAGCCGATCCCGGAAGTGAAGGTGAAATACGCGATATACGAGATCACATCCGAAAACGACGGCAAGCTCGGCTTTGATTACCAGGCGTGGAAGAACGGACCCGGCTCGGATATTTTCAGCGCGGCACACCGTTTCTCCAACGGATGGGATTTCGCCGACGGCGTTCCGAGCGTTCCCTACATAGATAATTCACATACAAAATTCATCAAGTTCAGCCCCAGATGGAACACCCGCTTTATCGACTTTCTCGTCGCAAGGGGAAAGGCGGCCGTGATAACATCCGGCGAAATGAACATACAGAATGTGCAGGAAGGACGTATCCAGGCTCTGACACGCGTTCCCAACGTGGAGGCGGGAACGGATATAGCCGACCTGCTTCTGAACGACTATGTCCAGTACATCAACACCGCCGTCGATCCCGCTGCGGGCGCCGGCGGAGGATTCTGGGTTGATAACGACAATGATGATAATGCCGACGGCGACCTTCTGCTCAACCCCGTTGACATGCATGGAAATCCGATTACCGTGAATGCGGCGGCGGACACCCTGGTCAACCTTACAATTAGCAGATCCGGCGACGGTACGCGCAACTACTTTGTGATGGAACTTGATCCATCGGCCGGAGTGCAGTTTGTAGCGCGCGGCAGAGGACGCCTCGGAACCAGGGTGCGATGTCTCGGAGACTTCAGCAATATCCCTGCCGGTGACTGGCAGACCGACAGACGCTACACCGTCAGCAGGGATGCCGAACGCACGACGGCGACTCCCGCCGCCATCAGGACACAGGGTGAGACCTACGGATTCACGCTGCGCCTGATCCCATCGGTCACAAAGCAAAGCACCACGCTCGACCTGAACATGACCAACACAAGCCTGATAGGCTTCCAGAACAACGGCACAATAAGGACCGAGCGAAGTGAGGTCAACACAAAGCTGATGGTATCCAATAACGGAACACGCTTTGTAGTTGGCGGAATAGACAAGAAGTCCGTCGTAAGTTCCGTGAGCAAGCTTCCGTATCTCGGCAGCATTCCTGTTCTCGGCTCGTTATTCAGCAGTGAATCCGAGGTCACTAAAAAAGCACGGGTTGTTGCCGTACTCGACTGTGTTCCCGTGCTTCCCGCCTCCCGGCAGATAGCAAACACGGGGAAGGGCGCCGAAATAGAAAAAGCCGAGAAGGCATTGCGGAACTCCGATAAACCGGAAAACTTCGGCTTTGAACAGTTCCTGGTAGATCCCGGAAAACAGAAACTGGATATCCTTCCATAATCGACACGTGGATTCGCGAGATTCCCCTGGCGGTGCGGAAAAGCGAAGTTATTCAGTTGAATTGCAAAAACGGCATTAACATCGTCAGGATTACCGCCTGAAAACGAAGTCCCCGCGGATAGCCTCCGCGGGGACTTTGCGCATTTTGGCGTCCGGCGTTTGTGTTTTGCCCTGTTTCGGGTAAGTTTATTCGGACGGATTTTCAAGCTTGAGCCAATTTCAAAACTCTCCGTGGCCGCGCCTGCGCTACCAACGCAGTTCACGCGGAGTTTTGAAACTGGCTCTATCGGCAGAAATCTGTCAAACCCGAACACAAAGAACAGGAGATTTTCATGGGCGGTTTTTTCGGAGTGGCATCAAAACGCGATTGCGTGACAGACCTTTTTTACGGAACGGATTATCACTCTCACCTGGGCACGATGCGCGGAGGGATGGCGGTGATGAATTCCGACGGCATTAAAAGGGTTATCCACGATATCACCAACAGCCAGTTCCGAAGCAAGTTTGAGGACGACATAGACGAATTCGAAGGCACAGCGGGAATCGGCATCATAAGCGATTACGAGGACCAGCCACTCATAATCGGCTCTCACCTGGGCAACTATGGGATAGTGACGGTAGGCAGAATCAACAACATTGAGGAGGTATCCTCCGGGCTCTTCGGAAAAAGGGCCGCGCATTTTTCCGAGATGAGCGGCAACGAGATCAACCCTACTGAACTGGTCGCGACGCTGATCAACCAGGAGGACAATTTTGCGGACGGCTTGAGACTGGCGCAGGAAGAACTCCAGGGATCATGCTCTATAATGCTGCTGACCAAGGATGGAATATACGCGGCGCGCGACAGACTGGGCCGGACTCCCGTCATTCTCGGGAAAAAAAAGGATGCATATGCCGTCACCATGGAAACATGCGCGTTCCCGAACCTGGATTATATCCATGAAAGAGATATTGGCCCCGGGGAAATCGTGCTGGTCAACAGCAATGAGTCGGTGACACTGAAGGAGCCTTTGGACGAAATGAAGATGTGTTCATTCCTGTGGGTATATTACGGATACCCGGCATCCACATACGAGGGAATCAACGTGGAGTCGTGCCGATACCGTTGCGGGCAGGCCCTTGCCGAACACGACGACCTGGAACTTGACATGGTTGCGGGCGTGCCGGATTCGGGGACCGCACACGCGGTGGGCTATGCGAACAAGGCGGGCGTCCCGTATGGACGGCCCTTCGTCAAGTATACTCCGACATGGCCGAGAAGCTTCATGCCGCAGAACCAGAAAAGGAGGGATCTTGTCGCCAGAATGAAGCTTATACCAGTAGACAACCTTATAAAGGGCAAGTCTCTTCTTTTCTGCGAGGATTCGATTGTCCGGGGCACACAGCTCAAGGACACGGTAAAAAGGCTTTATGACGCCGGCGCCGAACAGATTCATATGCGACCGGCCTGTCCGCCTCTTGTCTATGGATGCGCGTTTCTGAACTTTTCGCGTTCGCGCTCGATTTTTGAACTGGCCGGGAGGAGGGCGGTTAAGGAACTCGAAGGAAAGGACCTGGCGGATCCCGGGGAATACACCGACCCCGATTCGGACAAGTACCAGGAGATGATCGAGTTTATACGCAGTGAACTCAACCTGACTTCCCTGAAGTATCAGCGGCTTGACGACCTTGTCCGCTCGATCGGGCTGCCTAAAGAAAAACTATGCACATATTGCTGGGACGCCGAGGGCTGATCCCGACTATACTTGAAAAATGACAGAAGACAGCACCATAAAAGAAAACAGCAGGCTCAAGGGCGACTACTTCCGGATCGAACTCTTGGCTCCGCTCACCGCGCCCGCGGTGCTACCGGGACAGTTCGTTCATATGCGTATAGGCGACATGAAACACCGCATCCTGCGCCGGCCCTTCAGCGTTGCCGACACCGATCCCGGACAAGGGCTTATCCGGATTATATACAAGATAGTCGGTGAGGGCACAAAATACCTCTCCGGCCTTGCTCCCGGCCAATCCTGCAACATCATGGGCCCCCTCGGAAATGGATTCACCCCGCCGCTCCCCTGTCAGACACCCGTGCTTGTCGCGGGAGGATACGGTTCGGCCGCGCTCTATCTTCTTGCAAAATCCGCGGAAAAACCGGGCGTCGCAGTTATCGGAGCCCGGTCGCAAGACGATATTCTCCTGGACGATAAATACGCCGGACTCGGTTTTGATGTCCAAGTGTCCACCGAAGACGGCACACTCGGGAAGCAGGGTCTGGTTACAGCTCTGCTCATAGAGATCCTCGCAGATAATTCCGTTGCAAACCCCGTTTTCTATGCCTGCGGCCCGCATGGCATGCTGATGGCTGTCGGAAATATGCTTCTGCGAAACGGGAAAAACGGCGAACTTAGCCTGGACCATAGAATGTGCTGCGGCGTAGGCGCCTGTTTCGCATGCGTCGTCAAGGTGAAAGACGGCGATTCCTGGCGCTATGCCAGAACCTGCAGGGAAGGGCCTGTGTTCAGCGCCGATCAAATATATTATTGATTTTTGTGGCTAATGTCACGGATTCACGTTTCTCATATTTGAAAAAGGCATTCTGCCTGCTAAATTTGTGTTGATTCCGGGCTTTTTGGGAAGTACTTTTCAGATCAGAATATTTTGCGTACATATTCAGTGAACCACGTCGGGTCGGGACTGAGACACTTGAGGACTGTCCAGTACTGACCCCGAGCAAATGGGAATATTAGAGTCTCTCCACGTTCAGGGATCAAAGATGAACGGACGAAGGAAATTTTACCGGAGGATACATGTCGGCGATACTTATTGTAGATGACGAACTCAGCATCATAGAGGTTCTCGAAAAACTCCTGTCACGCGACGGACACGATGTCAAAACCGCTATGGACGGGGACATGGCTCTGCAGCTTCTAAAGGAAAATGTCTACGACCTTATGATTACTGATGTGCGCCTGCCGGGTGTTGACGGAATAAGCCTGCTTCAGCAGGCCCGGGAACTGCAGTCGCATCTGGCCGTTATCGTCATGACGGCATATGCCGATGTGGACAATGCCGTCGAGGCCATGAAAGGCGGCGCTTTCGACTATATAACCAAGCCGTTCAAGTTTGACGAAATACTCCTTACGGTACAGAGAGCGCTCTCATACGAACAGGCGCTTGCCGAGAACGAAGTCCTCAAGAAAACTCTCAAAACACGGTATCACTTCGGTTGCATGGTGGGTGACAGTGAACCGATGCTCAGGATCTACAGCTTCATTGAGAAGGTCTCCCGCACATCCTCGACCGTCCTGCTTCTGGGCGAAAGCGGAACCGGGAAAGAACTTGTCGCCAAGGCGCTGCATACGGCAAGCGCGAGAAACAGCGAGCCATTTCTTACGGTCAATTGCGGAGCCATGCCAGAATCACTGCTTGAATCAGAACTGTTCGGATACGTAAAAGGCGCTTTTACCGGCGCGGCAACTAATCGGAAAGGACTTTTCGAGGCGGCGGACGGCGGGACGATGTTTCTCGACGAAATAAGTTCCATGCCTCTGAACATGCAGATGAAGTTGCTTCGCGTTCTGCAGGAGAAAGAGGTCCGCAGGGTCGGCGGCACGGAAAGCATCAGTGTAGATGTCAGGGTCATCGCCGCTTCCAACGAGAATCTGGAAGAAAAAATAGCAAACGGGAATTTCCGCGAGGATCTCTATTACAGGCTGAGCGTGATCCCCATCGAACTCCCTCCACTCAGAGAAAGGAAAGAGGACATCCCGCTCCTGGTTTCGCATTTCATATCCAGAATAGAGAAGGAAAACAAAATAGATGTCGACATATCCGAAGACGCAGTCGAGGCCCTCTGCTCCTACTCCTGGCCGGGAAATATCAGGGAACTCGAAAACCTTCTGAAACGGACCGCTATCTTATCTGAAAACAACGTAATTGAACTTGAGGATCTGCCGGACCGTGTAAGGGGGAGGAAGGACAAGCCGGGCGCCACGCCGTGCCTGGATGAAGACGTACGGCTTAAAGACTATATGAACAATGTCGAAACCGCGTATATAAGATCCGTCCTTGCCAATTGCGGCGGCGATAAAGAGAAGGCTGCCGATAAGCTCGGAATAAGCCTTGCAACATTCTACAGAAAACTTGGAGGTTGATTCAATGAAAAATCCTATCCGTGCCCTTCTGCTTGTATCTTTGGTTTTTGTCGCAGGTTGCGAGACACTTGACAAGATGACCTACAAGCCGAA
>CAZGYO010000149.1:0-6677 GCA_964530455.1 uncultured Victivallales bacterium | reverse complement strand
ACTCGGAAATGCGTCTCAATAAATAGACAAAATTATAAAAAAAGTAAACAGTAGAAACCAGAAACTGAATGGGCACACGGCCGCCAGAAGCGCGTAGTGTCAGTCAGGGAGGAAAAAAGGATGGCAAAGGAAAAATTCGAAAGAAGCAAGCCGCACGTGAATATCGGCACCATCGGTCACGTAGACCACGGTAAGACCACCCTTACCGCCGCGATCACCATGGCGCTTCAGAAAAAAGCCGGTTCCGGGGATATTCGTTCTTACGACGAGATCGACAACGCTCCGGAAGAAAAGGAACGCGGAATAACCATCAACACCGCTCACGTTGAGTACCAGACGGATAACAGGCACTATGCGCACGTGGACTGTCCGGGACACGCGGACTATGTGAAGAACATGATCACAGGCGCGGCGCAGATGGACGGAGCCATTCTGGTCATTGCCGCTACTGACGGTCCGATGGCCCAGACGCGTGAACACATCCTGCTTGCCCGCCAGGTAGGAGTCCCCGCAATGGTCGTGTATCTCAACAAATGCGACCAGGTAGACGACCCGGAACTCATCGAGCTTGTAGAGATGGAAGTGCGTGAACTTCTCAGCAAATACGATTTCCCCGGCGACGACATCCCGATAATCAAGGGATCCGCGCTGAAAGCGATGGAAGCCGCGGGCGATGAAAGCGATGAAGATGTAAAGAGCATACATGAGCTTATGGATGCGGTTGACAGCTATATCCCGGAACCCACCCGGGACGTGGACCAGACTTTCCTGATGCCCATTGAAGACGTGTTCTCCATCGAAGGGCGCGGCACGGTCGTGACCGGACGTGTCGAGCGCGGAGTGGTCAAGACCGGAGAAGAAGTCGAGATCGTCGGCGTGAAGGATACAACAAAGACCACTGTTACCGGCGTGGAAATGTTCCGCAAAATACTTGACGAAGGCCGCGCCGGCGACAATGTCGGCTGCCTCCTTCGCGGGATCAAGAAAGAAGATGTCGAACGCGGACAGGTGCTTGCAAAGCCCGGCACGATTACGCCGCACACGAAGTTCAAGGCCGAGATATATGTTCTCAGCAAGGAGGAGGGCGGACGTCACACCCCGTTCTTCACCAACTATCGTCCGCAGTTCTACCTGCGCACGACCGATGTTACCGGCGTGGTCCAGCTTCCCGAAGGCGTGGAGATGGTAATGCCCGGCGACAATACGACCGTCGAAGTCGAATTGATCTGCCCGATCGCCATGGAGAAAACCCTCCGCTTCGCTATTCGCGAAGGAGGACGCACGGTGGCTTCCGGACGCGTCACGGACATAATCGAGTAAGAGGTCGGGACACATAACGCGATTAAGGTCCCGGGCGGCTGCGCGCCGTCCGGGACGTTTATCTAAAAAGACAAGATTCGAGGAAATCATATGGCGCGGGAAATCATCACCCTGGCCTGCACGGAGTGCAAGAGGCGCAACTATACCTCCAAGAAGGAGAAGCGCAACACCCCGGGACGCCTGGAGAAGAAGAAGTTTTGTAAATTCGACAGGAAACACACACTCCACAGGGAGGTGCGCTGATTTGCCAGCTATACTGCACCGGGAAGGTGAGTAGCTCAACTGGAAGAGCAGCGGTCTCCAAAACCGCAGGTTGCAGGTTCGATCCCTGTCTCACCTGCCAATCGGGACCAGGCAGAGCAGGAGAGATGAAGTGAGCGGATTATTGAACAAAATCAGGGAGTTCATAGAGGAGTCCATCGGTGAACTCCGCAAATGTACCTGGCCCTCTTACGACGAGCTTTTTGAGTCGACGATACTTGTTATTGTGTCGGTGGTGCTGCTGGCTGGTTTTGTGTATCTTGTTGATTTTTTGAGCAGATGGTTTATCCAGGCTCTCACCATGTAAAAACCGGAAAAGATTAAGATGAGCGAAGAAGAACAAGTTCAGACAGAGGGTTCGGAAGGCAAGTGGTACGTTGTCCATACGCTTTCCGGACACGAGAACAAGGTCAAGGAAACACTCGAGCGGCACCTGGAGATGGAGGGCAGGGATTGTCCGATATACGAGATACTCATTCCCCTCGAGAAGGTCTCCGAGGTAAGGCAGGGAAAAAAGACGACGACAACCAGGAAGTATTTTCCCGGCTACATATTGGTCAGGATGGACTTGTATGACGAAGAGAGGAAGCTCAATGAGAAGGTCTGGTATTTTGTGCGCCAGGCGCAGGGAGTGATAGGTTTTGTAGGGTCTTCGGACCGCCCGGCGCCGCTTTCTGAACAGGAGGTCGACGACCTGATGGCGCAGATGAGCGACCGCATGGACAAGGCCACGCCCAAGATACTTTACGATTTGGGTGAGACGGTTAGAATCAGGGACGGAGCATTCGAGAATTTTGAAGGCGTTATTGAAGATATAGACCAGGAACGCGGCAAGCTGAAACTGATGGTCTCGATATTCGGTCGGTCGACGCCTGTGGAACTTGAATTTTGGCAGGTCGAACGGGAATAAGCCGTTCCCGCGAGATTAATTTATCCATTAAAACGCATTTATGTCGTGGGAGAGCGCTGCCGGTTCACACCACGTCACAAGCGAGGAGAAAAACATGGCTAAGAAAATAACAGGCGAGATACGCCTGCAGATACCCGCCGGAGCCGCAAATCCGGCGCCGCCGGTGGGGCCCGCGCTCGGGCAGGCCGGCATCAACATCATGGAATTCTGCAAGCAGTTCAACGCGGCGACCCAGTCGCAGTCGGGGACCATCATTCCGGTGGTCATAACGGTTTACCAGGACAGGTCGTTCACGTTCGTCACGAAATCGCCGCCGGCGGCGGTGCTTCTGAAGAAAGCGGCCGGGCTCGCGGCGGGTTCCGGTGAAACGGGGCGCGAACTGGTTGGGTCGGTAACAGACGAACAGGTGCGCGAGATAGCGAGGACAAAGATGGAGGATCTGAACGCACGCGACGAGGACATGGCCGTCAGGATAATCGCCGGCACGGCCAGGAGCATGGGAATCGAGGTGAAGAAAAATGCCTAGGCGCAGCAAACTATACAGGAACAGGTGCGAAAACTATTCCAGGGACGAAGCTCTGAGTCTGGCCGATGCGATATCCACCTTGAAGCAGATGCCGAAAGCCAAGTTTGACGAGACTGTCGAACTTTCTTTCAGGACGGGCGTAGACCCCAAACAGTCGGATCAGAACATTCGCGGTTCCGTGACTCTCCCCAAGGGAACGGGCAAAGAGATAAAAGTGGTCGTGATAGCTGCGGCTGAAGCAGCGGACGCCGCTGAAGCAGCGGGCGCTGATTTTGTTGGCATGGAGGATATTGTAGAGAAAATAAAGGGCGGCTGGGCGGATTTCGATGTACTGATAGCGACACCGGCGGCAATGCCCCAGATCAGACCGCTCGGACGTTTTCTCGGGCCGAGGGGTCTGATGCCGAACCCGAAAAGCGGAACCCTGACTGACGACGTAGCTGAAGCGGTTTCACAGTCCAAGGCTGGTCGCGTCGAGTTCAGAATCGACCGCGGAGCATGTATACACGTGCCCGCCGGTAAACTTTCTTTTCCGCAGGAGGATATTGTTGAAAACTGCAAGGCGGTGTTCCAGGCGCTGATCAATGCCAAGCCGCCGGCGGCAAAAGGGGTGTACATCAAAAGCTGCACTGTCTCTTCGACTATGAGTCCTGGCGTCCGGATAGACACCAGAGAGATCAGCACAAAGGCGGTGAAATAATGAGAATAGAGAAAAAACAGCTTGTAGAGAATATCGGCGAGATGCTTGCCGGCGCGGAGTTCCTTTTTCTTATCAGCTACAAGGGACTGAGCGTCAAGGAATTTTCCGAACTGCGCAATTCGCTGTCGGAAGAGGATGTGGAGTGCAGGGTGCTGAAAAACCGGTTTGTGAAAAAGGCGGCCGAATTGAACGGACTTGAAATACTCGCAAAGCTCGAGGAGTTCTCGGGCGATACCGCCATTGTAGCGGGCAAAGGCGACCCCGGCGCCGTCGCCAAGCTTATTGCGGATTTCGCGAAGTCGCACGGATCGGTTTCGGCGAAGTGCGGCTACATGGACGGAGGGCTTCTCTCGTCCGAACAGGTCGGCGTTATCGCGTCACTGCCGTCAAGGGAAGTCCTGCTCGCACAGTTCCTGGGCGTGCTGGAAGCGCCCGCGCGGAACCTGGTTACCGTGCTCGACGCGTCGATAGGGCAGTTTGTAAACATTTTGAGCAACTATGAGAATAAAATAAAAGAAGCGAATTAAATACACAATAGCCATCTTTCAAGGAGGATTTTAAAAATGGCAGACATTAAAAAAGAACAGGTAGTTGAATGGCTCAGCAGCCGCACGGTTCTGGAAATCTCGGAACTTGTCAAGGAGCTTGAAGAGGCCTGGGGCGTCTCGGCGGCGGCCCCTGTCGCGGTTGCGGCTGGCCCCGCGGCCGGCGAAGCGGGCGCTGAAGCCGAGGAAAAGACTGAATTCGACGTCGTGCTTGCATCTTTCGGCGAAAACAAGATTGCCGTGATCAAGGAAGTGCGTGCCATAACCGGGCTTGGGCTCAAAGACGCCAAAGACCTTGTTGAAGCCGCGCCGAAACCCGTTAAGGAAAGCGCCACCAAGGAAGAAGCCGACGAGATCAAGTCAAAGCTTGAGGGAGCCGGCGCCACTGTAGAACTCAAGTAGTGTTATCGGAAGATGATTTTGAACGGCGAGGGCGGACCCGTCGCGAGGCGGGCGCGTTCGCCGTTGCGCCTGCGCGCGGATCAAAGCTTCGGCGGCATGGCACGGCGGATGCGGAAAGAAAAAAAGCAATTGAAACCAGCGGGAACCAGGACTGATTATGAGTGAACGCAAAAATTTCGGCAGTTTAAGTGAAGTACTTGATATCCCTGACCTTATAGGGTTGCAACTGGACTCCTTCGGGCATTTTCTGCAGAAGGACAGCGCACCCAGCAAGAGGAAGAACAAAGGGCTTCACGAAGTGCTCCGGGAAATCTTTCCCGTCGAGAGCTTCGATGGCCAGTTGATTCTGAATTATGCTTCCTACAAACTCGGCGAACCAAAAGCCAGTGTAATAGACTGCATCAAGGACGGGCAGACTTACTGCGCGCCGCTGCATGTGGACTTCACGCTGGAGAACAAGGGTGAAAAACTGACCGAGACCGTATTTTTCGGAGACATTCCCCTGATGACCGAGCGCGGGACCTTTGTTGTAAACGGCGCCGAGAGGGTGGTTATAAGCCAGCTTCACCGTTCGCCGGGAATATGCTACGAGACCAGCAGGCATTCCAGCGGACGCACGCTTTATTCTTTCCGGATAATCCCCGACCGTGGATCCTGGATGGAAGTCCAGTTTGACATCAACGACCTGATATACATATTTCTGGATCGCAGACGCAGGCGGCGTAAGTTTCTAATTACCACCCTTCTCCGCGCGATAGGCTACGAGAGCAACGAGGATATGCTTTCCCAGGTTTACAAGATTGAAAATGCAAAGCTGAGCAAGCTTCTCAATCTCAAGGACGAGGAGCTCGCCGGTTGCTATTCCGTCGAAGAGGTTTCCGATTCTTCGGGAAATGTCATTATAGAAGAACTGACCGGCCTTGACCCGGACCACCTGAAAGCTCTTTCGCTCGCGAATAAAAAGTCCCTTAAGGTTGTTTATGTCCATGGCGCCGACTATCTGATACAGTGCCTCAGGAAAGACCCGACAAGGAACCAGGAGGAAGCGCTGAAAGAAGTCTACCGTCGGATGCGTCCCGGCGACCCCCCGAATATCAACAACGCCAAACAGCTTCTCAACAGGCTTTTCTTCGATGTAAGAAGATACGATCTTGGAACAGTCGGGCGTTTCAAGCTGAACCAGAAACTCAATCTGGACGCCCCCGCCGATCTCCGCGTGCTTCGCAAAGAGGACCTTATGGAGGCGACCAAGGGCCTTATGGAACTTAGGCACCGGGGCAGGAGTCCGGACGATATAGATCATCTCGGCAGCCGCCGCGTGCGCACGGTGGGCGAACTTCTGCAGAACCAGTGCCGTGTGGGAATGATCCGCACAGAGCGTCTGATACGTGAAAGAATGACCCTTCTGGGCTCGGATGAATCCGCGGTCACGCCGGGCAAGCTGATAAACCCGAAGGCATTTGCCGGAGTGGTTCGCGACTTTTTCGCCAGGCACCAGCTTTCACAGTTCATGGACCAGACCAATCCGCTCTCGGAGCTTACAAACAAACGCAGACTTAGCGCGCTGGGCCCCGGGGGGCTCAGCCGTGAAAGAGCCGGTTTCGAAGTGAGGGACGTACACCCCAGCCATTACGGCCGCGTATGCCCCATCGAGACGCCGGAAGGACCGAATATCGGTCTGATATCCTCTATGTCGCTTTTTGCGCGGATAAACGGATACGGATTCCTGGAAACCCCTTACAGGGTTGTCAGGAAAGGAAAAGTAAGCGATGAAATCGAGTATTTGACCGCCGACAAGGAAGAGGAATACGTAATCGCCCAGGCCAACGCGCCACTGGACGAAAAAGGGGACGGTCGGTGGGCGCGCTGCTCGAGGAGGCCAGCGGCATGATCTCGGGCCTGTCGCGCTGCGCCGGCCTGGTGGTGGCGCCCAAGCTGGAAGAGCCGCTGAAGCACATCGAGTTCGTCTCGCTCGGGCCGGGCCGCGCGCTGGTGGTGATGGTCACGGCCTCC
>CAZGYO010000148.1:0-6685 GCA_964530455.1 uncultured Victivallales bacterium | reverse complement strand
GCTCGCGCGCACGGTCGTGATAGCGGTTGGTGCGCTCGTCCGCCATCGCGTAGGAGTTCTGCAGTTCCAGTCTCTGTTCGTTGACGTATGCCATGGACTTCGCGGACTGCAGGGGAACATAGTGCATAACGGGGTTGTCGGCGGCGAGATAGCCGGGGCCGTCGATTTCCTTTTTAAGGGATTCATCAGACAATTCATTTATTCCCAGCATGAAACTGCGCGTGGTTTTCACCAGTTCGTTGTCGGCGGCGCCTGATTCAAGCTTCACGTAGAACCTGGCGTCCGGTTCCACGTAGTTGGTTCGGACCCCGATCGCTTCCAAAGAGCAGTTTTTCCTGAACGAGAGCAGACCGTCGCGGTTTATGAGTCCCACCGCGCTGTAGTCCTTCATCGCCTGGGGGTTTGTCAGATCATAGACCGAGACAGGCGTGGCTCTGAATGTCACGATGGATACGTTTTCCACGGATTTGCTACGGACTGGGATATTGACTGATTTAAAAAGCCTCTGTCCGTCCTCCCCCTCGTCCTTCATATATATTATTCTGCCGTCGTCGTCATAACCGGCGGCAAGCGGCGAGAGTCCGCGCTTGACGTACACACGCCACCAGACCGGGAAGTTTGTTGAATCATAAGGAAGGTCAAACCTGCCGTAGGGGTCCGCGATAAGTATCTGGCTTTTGAAGTGTCCCGGAAAGCTGAACAGCGCTTCCTGTTCCAGGGACGGGTTGGCTATCACCGCGTGTTTGAGCGGATAGTTGGGAACTATGGACTTGCCCACGCCAGAAACGAGTATCTGCCCCCCGAAGGAGGCATCCAGCCATTCTTTGAAACTGAAGCTCGAAAACTTGCAGTTCCCGTGCGCCACCGAGAGTACGGATTCGCAGAAAAGGGCGACGGTGTTTTTGATGCTGCTGAAATTGCAGTCTTCCAGTTTTCGAAACGGGAATGTGTACTCTTCGTAGGATGTCTTGCGACTGAGATTGAAAAATGAGAACGCGGGAAAACCGAACTGCACCCACATTTTTGCGGGATCCTCAATGGAATCAAAATCTATATTTTTTTGCATGAACACGTTATGTTTCTGCTGAATGGGCGCGATGCCGATATCGCTGTTCCCGAGTCCGAGCTTTTTACGCGCTTCAAAGAGAACGTCGACCATTGCGGCGGCAATCGGTTCCTTGTACTGATTATCTATGTTGAAACCGATTTTTTCATTGATCCCGGATTCCGATACGGCCGGCAGAAAATTGTCGCCGAAAATGATGACGTTTGTATAATTGTGGAAAAGTCGGACGATGTCCTTTTCCTGCTCTATCTGCAATTCGATGAACCGGTGATGCTCGCGCAACTCTTCGAAACGAGCATGGCAACGTTCCCTGACATGGTGTTCTTCCGCGAAATCCGCGCGAGTTTTGAAAAGGTTGAGTATGCTGAATCCGGCAGTGGAGCTTATCCGGTTATGGATCTTCTTTTGCTCGAGAAATGCGTCGAACTGAGCGCTGTCGGTGTCTCCGCCACCTTCGCTTAGAAACGCGAGTTTAGCGGACAGCAGATTGTCGCTGTTTTCAAATGTCAGCGTGTTCATCATGTAGCGGAACTGACTCTTGAGCAGTTCTTCGACTTCCGGTTGAAGGCCGGCAATGGCGTTTGCGGTGAAATCCTGATCGGAGAAAAATTTTTCCTGCTCGAAGAGTCCGCATATCTTTTCGAGGGCGGTAAGGGCGGTATCGTTTTGGGTTTGTTTTTCGATCAGCGGGAGCATACGCGCGGATGTGACCGGATCCGAACCCGGCGGCGGCGGATTGTTTTTGTAGAGCAGCGCGAGAAAGCGACCGAGTCCCGCTTCAGACATGGACTTCGAACCGAAACTCATGAATATGACGTCGCGCTGTATTGTGTCCCTGTAGGCGGAAATGCCCTTCAGCAGTCGCAGGTGTAGCGCGGGGGATATGGCCTGAGGCGGCGAGTTCGAAGAATCCGAAAGTACGGATGAGGCATCGTAGCGGCATGTGACCAGAAGCGCTTCTTTGGCGGGTTTGTCGGTATCCGCTCGCAGGACGCCGATAAGCGTGTTATGCCTGACGCGTTTATATGCCGACTTGACCCGAAGGCGTATCCTTTTTCCAATATGCTTGAATATCCCCTTGTCAGCTGCGATCCGGGGATAGTTTACAGCAATACCCGAGACCATCCCGTTCTTGCGGCTGGCGATAATTTGCCACTCGGCTTTCTCCAGGCCTTTCGAGTCCGAGACTATCAACGCCTCAAGTCCCGTGCGGGCGTACTTTGTCCAGTCGAAACGGTAGTCGGAATCATATTTTCCCTCGCGCGAGTCGACCAGCCCGATGCAGCCATTGAAGTCTTTCCGGTTTTTCAGTGTCTCCTTGTCAAGCAAAATAAGTCTTCCCGATATTCCCTCACTGCCGGTTGCCACGGGTTGTATGTGGTTCGGCAAAAACGGGTATATTTCAATATCATCCACCTGTGTTTCGTCGCCGTCCTTATCCAGCAGGTACAGCTCCCGGTATTCCGTCAGAGGACTTGCCAGTATGGTCGAATGTTCATACAACTCCAGGCCGGCGTCAATATATGCCTGTCGAAGCAGTTGCTCGGTTTTTCGCATCCCTTCCTCGCCGAAGAAACGGTTTCCGAAGGACACTATCTTTTCAGTCTCCAACTTTATTTTTCCTATGTCGGCCGATTCGAGCATCGGATTGGAGTCGTAGCCCAGAAACGGGGGAGGGATCTCAATGCGGGGATTCGGCCGGAACGCATAGAAATACATTGCGGCTGCCGCAATGATCAGCAAGATCGCCGAGACCGTAACGCAGGCTGTTGTGAGATGTCTTTTCATTCTATTCAAAGAATCGGTCCTGTAAAGTTGGTTGATCCATGGTGGAAAAAGAAAATATACGCGTTTATTAAAGTGAAAATAAAGTAGCTGGTAATCGTCGCGAGGAACATCCCGCACGCGAACGGTATGAGTTTTTCCCTGACTGTCGCCGCGCCGCCCAGTTTCAGTACCGAGAACCGTATCGCCCACGCCGCCAGAAGGCTTCCCCAGACAAGCCCCATCATGCCTGTTGATCCCAGAATAAAGCCCACCGGATGGAACCAGAATCCCGCGATATACTGACGCAGCAGCGTTAGTACAATGGTTGCGGCGGCGGCGAAGGAGAAACCCCATACCTCACCTGAAATTCCCCGTTTTTCTCTTTCTTCTGAAGGCGCGGAGTCCTTTTCCTCCAAAGATTTGCGCAGTTCGCCTGAGAATTTGTTCATTTCTTTCTGATACGTTTCGGAAAAATCTTTTTTGTACATGTACTGACCCGGTCGAGGGTAGTTGTCCGCGCCTACCGCATAGGTGCTGGAAAGATATACCCAGCCGCCGATGACAACCCCGCCCATAACTCCGAGCGCCGCCGTGCAGGCAATGTGTCCGCGGCGCACTCCCACCCGCTTCCCGATCTCAAGGAGTTCCATCTGAAGACCGGGAATGAGCAGAAAGCTCGTCGAACAGACCACGGCGGATATGTAGGACGCAAAAAGAAATCCCCGAGGCTCGAAAAATGCGAGCCCGCCGATCAGCGGGACGATGAGTATCAATTTTGCCGGAGCGAATCCACCTGCCGGAGTGCCGCATTCGGTTCGGAACTTGGCTGCCACGAAGCCCACCGAGCAGATAATAAGGAAAAACACGATATTCCCCAAAGGCGGCACGTCAGCCCATTTTGACCATATGAAGACTCCCAGAAGTGAACCGGCCAGAATCAAAAACGCGGTTCTGTAAGATACTACTTCGCCTGTATCGTTTTCGCCTTTCACTGCTTTCTTTACGAGATCCCAGAGATACTTCCGCGTGAAAAACAAGAGCATTACGAAGTAGGCTATATACGAGCCGACCTGCTGGTTCTGGATATAAGGGTAGTAGGTATCCGAGCTAAGTCCCTGTGTTTCTCCGAACCAGTGCTGCATCCTGAAAAGCAGAAAGCCGATGACAAGGCTGAGAAGAATGTTCAGCTCCATGAAAAGTCCCAGCGAAAGAAACAGCGTGAACACCGAAAAGTTCACGTTGTTCCAGGTCTTGCCCCAGGAACTGTCTGCCAGATAGGACTTGAGAGATATATCGAGATTCAGGTTCGGCACGTTCGGATTGAAATCCCTCCACCCGCGCATCAGACACCAGAAAAGAACTACGGCGAACCCGATCCACATGAAGCGGTTTTTCCATATCGGCGGCAGCGCGGAGTCTTCTTCATCGTCTTCAGCCCCGAGGAACTTGATAAGCACCTGCGCGTTCGGCATCGGATAGCGCTCGTTCTGCATCCATTGACGGCGCATCAGTACCATTACCGCGAACATCGCGGCAAGTATCAGGACCACATAGCTGCACCACCCGAATACAGGGTTGATCCAGTCTCTGAAAGGAACCCATCCGGTGAAAAGGAATTTCAGCCCTTTGAGACTGAAAAGGTTGTCCGGACGCACGATCAGGTTGACCCGATGCTCTTCGGGGATTTCAAGATACTGACTCTCGCTGACTATCTTGTGCCCGATAAAGGCAGATTCCAGAGCATTGACACTACAGAGGACAGGATCGGCGAGTTCCACGCGGCCCGGGCCCGAAAGGCCGAACTCGATGTAGAAATGTTCCCGGGTTTCGCGCGGAATCTTCAGCCCGTAGGAACCCAGCCTGGCAAAGCCCGTCCGCTGCAGGCAGGTGATCTTGCTTTTTGGCTGCGCGGATATTATCTCCTTGTGGAATTCAGGGTTATCATCACAGTACAGCCGACAGAAAAACTTGGACGTCGCCCCAAGCTTCTCCGCCCTCGCCAGGATAGAGATGAAGTGTGGCGTTTCCGGATATACCTTGTATTTCCCCTCTTCTCTGAGATCAAGCTTGTATCTCACGCTTGAAATGCCCTCTTCGGAGTTCTCGAGCACCGGGCATGGCTCCGTCCTGCCTTTGTTGACGTCGATTTCCCGCCATTCAACGTTCCCTTTGAGCGACAGTCCCGTGAAATCCTTTTCCTGACCGCCTTCAAGGAGGTTTTCCCCGTGCGCCCACAGTTTGCCGCTGAACGCATCGTATTGCTCGAACTCCCTCGCCCTCATAGCACTGTTCAGACTCAGCATCTGGCGCCATATGCCGTGGGCCATCAGCGGAGCCGCGGTAAGGCACGCGAACAGCACGCAGAACATCTCGGCTTTTGTCAGAAAACGCACGCGCGTAAGCGAATAGACAGATCCTGCCACAAGCGAAAGTATGAAAAAAAGCGTTACGGCCGGTATGGGAATTGCTTCATCACCGTATTTCCAGTGCCAGGAATCCGTGCATCCTATGAAATGGATCAGAAAAGCAGTTAGAAGCATCAAAAGGATGCTGACCGAGACCGACCGGAGTGTTATGCCGGGAATGAGACTTTTCTTCCTGTTTTCAGCCATCTGCCAACCGTCGTCTTCTTTCTGTTTTGGTGGATGTTGCTCCTGCACAGAAAGAAAAGACTGTGAGGGCGACAATGCCTCCAGCGACAAGACCACGCTTTTAGCTCGTGATCCGCGAATCAGTGGAGTCGAAAGTAATGTGGAACTAAAAAAAATCAATAGCTTAACACTGAAATTTTTCGCCAAAACTGTTTTTTTCGGCAAGCGCCCGGAGATTTCCGCCAAAATTTTTCTTAAAAGGTGCTCGATTTTCTGGATTAAGCCGTAATCGCATATATATTGTGCGCCGTAACTGGTAGAAAATGGGGCTGCGATTATTTTCGCAAGCTGGATAACCTGTCTGTTGCAGCAATATCATACCCGAAACAAAACAGAATCATGGAGACACTATATGCCTGAAGAAGACGCTTTACTGCCGGATGCAGTTCCTGAAAGGGAAAACGGGCGCTATGCCGCCGGAGACATTACCGTGCTCGAAGGACTCGAGGCTGTAAGAAAACGACCCAGCATGTATATCGGGGACACCAGCGTCCGGGGTCTGCACCATCTTGTCTATGAAGTAGTGGACAACAGTATAGACGAGGCGCTGGCCGGTTACGCCGGCAATATCTCCGTTACCGTTCACCTGGACAACAGTGTCACTGTAAGCGATGATGGACGCGGAATTCCGGTCGATATGCACGAATCAGAAGGCGTCCCGGCCGTCGAGGTCGTCATGACCGTGCTTCACGCCGGCGGCAAGTTCGATCACGGCGCTTACAAGGTATCCGGCGGATTGCACGGTGTGGGTGTCTCCTGCGTTAACGCTCTCAGTGAATGGCTCGAGGTGGAGGTATGTCGCGACGGCTACCTGCACCATATGCGCTTCGAAAGAGGTAAGACCGCCTCCGAACTTAATAAGGTCAGAAAGTCCAAGTCAAGCGGCACAACCGTCACTTTCAAGCCCGATCCCGAAATATTTTCCGTTTCCGAATATATCTGGGATACCCTCGCGAACAGACTGCGTGAACTGGCATTTCTCAATAAGGGCGTGGAGATAACACTCACAGACGAACGCGGCACCGACGAAGAACGTAAAGAGACGTTCGTTTACGAAGGCGGTATAGGCGAGTTCGTCAGGCACCTGAACACCAACAAGCAGGTCCTGCATGATGAGCCCATATATTTCCATAAAAACCGGGACGATGTGGACGTCGAACTCGCAATGCAGTACAACGACAGCTTTGCCGAGACGATATTC
>CAZGYO010000147.1:0-6695 GCA_964530455.1 uncultured Victivallales bacterium | reverse complement strand
TCCCCTTGAAAAGTGCGGACTCTGCGGTGCCGTGCTGGGCGCTGCCGTCGTACAGGTCATGGGCGCGGCGATCCCGGCGGAAAGCTGGCCGGGAATTCGAAAAGAACTGGTTGAATCAGTTAACTAACAGGAAATAAGGATTATGGATTACAAAGTAGCAGACATCAATCTTGCCGCCGCGGGGCGTAAGGAAATAGAAATAGCCGAGAAGGAAATGCCCGGGCTTATGGCGACCCGGGAGAAGTACGGTCCGGAAAAACCGCTGAAAGGCCGGAAGATCATGGGAAGCCTGCATATGACAATACAGACGGCGGTCCTCATAGAGACACTGGTGGAACTCGGGGCCGACGTTCGTTGGTGTTCATGCAATATTTTTTCGACGCAGGACCAGGCGGCGGCCGCGATGGCCGCGGCCGGCATACCCGTCTTTGCGTGGAAGGGCGAGAAGCTGGAAGATTACTGGGAATGCACGTACAAGGCGCTGACCTGGCCTGACGGCAGCGGCCCGGACCAGCTTGTCGACGACGGGGGCGACGCTACTCTTATGGTTCACAGGGGATATGCGGCCGAACAGGATTCCTCTATACTGGATGTTCCGACCGACAACCTGGAGGAACAGATAATAAACGGCCTGTTGAAACGGGTGCTTTCCGAGGATCCGGAACACTGGCACAGGGTCGCCGGGGATATTCTAGGCGTGTCCGAGGAGACGACAACCGGTGTAAACAGACTTTTTCAGATGCACGAGAAAGGCGAGCTTCTTTTTCAGGCCGTGAATGTCAATGATTCGGTAACTAAAAGCAAGTTTGACAACATATACGGTTGCAGGCATTCGCTCGGGGACGGTATCAAACGCGCGCTGGACGTGCTTATTTCCGGGAAAATCGCGATGGTCTGCGGGTTCGGCGACGTCGGCAAAGGATCCGCGGAATCCCTCAGCAACGAGAAAGCCAGGGTCATGATCAGCGAGATTGACCCGATATGCGCGTTGCAGGCATGCATGGCCGGGTATACGGTGTGTACGGTCGAGGATGCTTTGCCGTTTGCCGACATCTATGTAACCGCCACCGGCAACAAGGATGTGATTACGGCCGAACACATGAGCCGGATGAAGGACCAGGCAATAGTCTGTAACATCGGGCATTTCGACAACGAGATACAGGTTTCGAAACTTGAAAGCTGGCCGGGAGTGGTGAAAGAGGAGATACGGGGCAGCGAATGTCCGGTGCACCGCTTTACCTTTGAAGACGGACACAGCATATACCTGCTGGCTGAAGGAAGGCTTGTGAATCTGGGCTGTGCCACGGGGCACCCGAGCTTTGTCATGAGCAACTCCTTCACGAATCAGACACTCGCCCAGATCGATATTGCCGCGAATCCGGAAAGGGAAATCGGCGTCTATCTGCTGAGCAAAAAACTAGACGAGGAGGTTGCGGCTCTGCATCTGGAGAAATTAGGCGCGAAGCTCTGCAAGCTGAGCCCGGAACAGGCGGAATATATCAATGTCCCGTTGGAAGGTCCCTATAAACCGGAGCATTACCGATACTGATATGTCCGTTTCCCGCTTGAACATAGCCTTTCCGGGAATATTCTTATACGTGGATCCGTGAGATTCCCAACGCGGTTAACGCGGAGTTTTAAAACTGGCTCATAACCTGTTTTTGTGGCTAATGTGACGGATGCACATTATAATAATTGCCCGTTATCTTCAATAACCCGGCTTTGGCTGGAGGTTTAAAATGGCGGAAGTGAGTTTAAAAAATGTTGTCAAAATCTATCCCGGCGATGTCAAAGCCGTGGACAGGATTGATCTTGAGATAAAGAACCGCGAGTTTGTCGTCCTGGTCGGGCCTTCCGGGTGCGGCAAGTCCACCACACTCAGGATGATTGCCGGTCTGGAGGATATAACCAGCGGTACCATCTCGATCGGGATGCAGGTCGTAAACAACGTTCCGCCCAAAGACCGCGACATAGCGATGGTCTTTCAGAATTACGCTCTGTATCCGCACATGACTGTCTACGAGAACATGGCTTTCGGGCTGAAACTCAGAAAGTTCAGGAAATCGGACATTGATCAGAGGGTGCAGGAAGCCGCGGACATACTTGGCATAGGTGAGCTTCTGGACCGCAGGCCCAAGGCGCTTTCAGGAGGGCAGAGGCAGAGGGTGGCGGTCGGCCGCGCAATAGTGCGTAAACCGGAGGCTTTTCTCTTTGACGAACCGCTTTCGAATCTGGATGCCAAGATGCGCGTTCAGATGAGGGCGGAGATAAGCAAGCTCCACACGCGCCTTGAGACTACGATGATATACGTGACGCACGATCAGGTCGAGGCCATGACGATGGCTGACAGGATTGTCGTCATGAAGGACGGAATCGTCCAGCAGCTGGCAACACCGCTCGAACTTTACGACCATCCCGACAACATGTTCGTGGCCGGATTTATAGGTACGCCGCCGATGAACTTTTTCCACGGCAGAATCGAGATGGAAGCCGATACACTTGTGTTCAGAGAAGGGAAGTTTGATCTGGCTGTTCCGCAAAAATGGCAGGAGGAGCTTTCCCCTTACCGCGACAAGGAGGTAGTCTTCGGAGTAAGACCCGAGGATCTTGGGTCCAAGGAGGCAGAGTCGCACGGCGAGATGCCGAAAATCAAAGCCAGGGTCGAGGTTATAGAACCGATGGGCTCGGAGACTTACCTCTATATGGATACAGGTGTCCATTCGTTCATCGCGCGCGTTGATTCCCACAGGATCACGGAGGTTGGCGAGGAGATAGCATTGAGCGTTTTTATGCCGAAATCACATGTGTTTGACGCGGCCACAGAGCGGATTATAGTATAGAGAGCCAATTTCAAAACTGGCCCTGTATACAAATGTTTTTTCTTCGGGGCAAGGTGCCCCCGCGGAGTTTCCGCGGGGTATTCCTGACCGGCGGTGAGAGTCCGCGAATCCCGCAGTAAGGGATTGAACCGGTGAAATTCCGGTACCGACAGTTAGAGTCTGGACGGGAGAAGAGAAGACAGCGCGCCGCGCGCTGTCGCCTTGTCTCCCTCCATGCTTGCAGTTCCCGGTCAGGTCTGTGCCGAAACAAAATATATGGAGATAGAAATTGAGTTTATGAAAACCGGGTTTGACAGGATTGAAGATGTTATAGATGCCTATCGGAACGGCGAGATTGTGGTGTTGACAGACGATGAAAACCGTGAAAACGAGGGAGACCTTGTTGTGGCGGCGGTCAACGCAGATTCCGAGCACATAAATTTCATGGCGAAACACGGTCGCGGTCTGATTTGCGTGCCCGTAACCCACGAAAGGGCATCCGAGCTTCGGCTGAGCGTAATAGACGAAGGCGGCGGCGACCGGTTCCATACGGCATTTACTATGAGTGTCGATGCCAGGGATGGGGTCACGACTGGAATATCAGCTTTTGACAGAGCCAGGACGGTACAGGCCCTGATCAATCCTGAGGCCGCCAGGGACGACTTCATGGTTCCCGGGCACGTTTTCCCGCTTGTAGCCAAGCCTGGCGGGGTGCTGCAGCGGGCCGGGCACACCGAAGCCGCAGTTGACCTTGCGAAGCTTGCGGGGCTCTATCCCGCGGCAGTGATCTGCGAGATCATGAACGAGGACGGGTCGATGGCCCGTTTGGAAGACCTGGACGTGTTCAGGCAAAAGCACCGGCTGAAATGGTGTTCGATAAAGGATATAATAGCTTTCAGAAGGAAGAACGAACGGTTGATCACGCTCGAACAGAAGACGAAGCTTCCCACCCGTTTCGGGATGTTTACCTTGTACCTCTACAGATCGCTTCTGGACGATGCCGAACATCTCGCTCTGGTTTACGGAGATATAGGCGACGGCGAGGATGTACTTGTGCGTGTACACAGTGAATGCCTGACGGGAGATGTATTTCATTCGGCGCGCTGCGACTGCGGAGAGCAGTTGGAGGAGGCGATGCGGATGATTTCGGAGGAAGGGCGCGGGGCAGTTATCTACATGCGGCAGGAAGGAAGAGGAATAGGCCTGGCCAACAAGATCCATGCCTACAGGCTGCAGGACGAGGGCCTGGATACTGTTGATGCAAACGAGAAACTCGGGTTTCCGCCGGATCTCCGGGAATACGGGCTTGGCGCGCAGATGCTTATGGATCTCAATATTCACAGCGTCCGGCTTCTCACGAACAATCCGAGAAAAATAGTCGGCATAGAGGGCTACGGGATCAGTATACGCGGTCGCGAACCGATTGTCACAGCCAAAAATGAACACAACAGAAGGTATCTCGACACGAAAAAAGAGAGGCTTGGACATATATTCTAGGAGGCGGTATGAATAATTAGCTTTGAGGTGCATTCCTGCTCTGTCGTGTATAATAATACGCAAGCGGAGCAGGCTGGTCAAGCTGCGTACTTCACTGAAGGATGACCTGATCTTCGAGGACTTTACCAGCTTCAAACCGGCGAAAAGGAAAATTATCACAGGAGAAATATTATGAAAAAAGAACCAGGAAAAATCTATGAAGGGGTAATGGATGCCTCGGGAATGCGATTCGCGCTGGTATGCAGCCGGTTCAACGAGTTTTTTGTGGGAAAGCTGCTTGAGGGCGCCGTTGATGTCCTGACAAGGCATGGGGCAAAGTCAGGGGATATCGAGGCGGCCTGGGTGCCCGGCTCCTACGAGATTCCGACGGTGGTGTCCAGGCTTATTGAACACGGAGAATACGATGCGGTGATTGCCCTGGGCGTAGTCATACAGGGAGGAACCTCACATGCTTCCAATGTTTATGCGGAAGTTTCCAAGTGCCTTGCCCAGATCTCGCTGCAGAATTCCTGTCCGGTGGTGAACGGCGTGGTTACGGTCAATGATATCGAGCAGGCGATAGAGAGAAGCGGGACAAAAGCCGGCAACAGGGGAGCCGACGCCGCAAAGACGGCGGTCGAGATGGCCAACCTCATGCGCGTTCTTCCGGGCGCGAAATGAGTGAAAAGAAAGAAAACAGACCGCCGGGACCTCTGCCTAAAAGACTAGGCAGGGAGTTTGCCCTGCAGTTTTTATACCAGCAGGATTTTTCGGGATTTGATTTCGAAGACGCGGCGTTGCGGCGTTTTTTCGGCCAGATCGCGGAGTCAGAAGGCTACAAGGACGGGAAGATTTCTCGTAAAGCGAGACGTTTTGCCGAGAAGACGATATCCGGAATCCGCGGCAGGATAGAAGAGATTGACGAACATCTTAAGCGGCACTCCACACACTGGCGGCTGGACAGGATGGCGGTGGTTGATCGCAACCTGCTGCGGCTGGCGGTGTATGAGATATTGTATGAATCCTCAATACCTCCTGTAGTCAGCATAAACGAGGCTGTTGAAATATCCAAAAGTTTCTGCGACGACGAGTCGAAGGCCTTTATCAACGGCATACTCAACGCCGTTAAAGACGAATATGAAAGAGGCGGAAAGGAATGAAGTCAGTATTTTCGGTTTTCAGGAGGGGGCTTGAAAAGAGTGCGATGACTATCAGCAGATCGCTGGGCGCCGTCGCGGGCCTGACCAGGTGGAAATCTGAAGATTTCGAGAAGATGGAGACCGCGCTTATCGCGGCGGATTTCGGTGTCAGATTCAGCACCGCGCTTGTGGAAGATATAAAGGACAGGTATTCGCGGGGAAAAATCAGCGCCGAGGAGGATATCTTCGAGGTCGTGAAGGACGATGTGCAGGCGATACTTTCAAGGGGAGCCCGCGAGATACGCACAGCGGAGGACGGACCCACAGTGATAATGCTTGTGGGAGTGAACGGGAGCGGCAAGACAACCACCGCGGGTAAACTCGCCGCACGCTGGGAGGAAGAGGGCGCTTCGGTTATGCTGGCCGCCTGCGACACCTTTCGCGCCGCCGCGGTAGAACAGCTCAATCTCTGGGCTGAGAGGATCGGGTGTCAGATCGTTTCCTCCAGTACCGGGGCGGACCCCTCATCTGTCGCTTTTGACGCAGTCAGCTCGGCCAGATCGAAGAATGTGGACTACCTGATACTGGACACTGCCGGAAGGCAGCAGACCCGCAAGGGCCTGATGGAGGAACTCGCGAAGATGCGCCGGGTGATCTCGAAAATCCTGCCTGAAGCGCCTCACGAGACCTGGTTGACAATCGACGCGGCGGTAGGGACAAACGCTCTTTCGCAGGCTGAAGGGTTTCTGGACGCGGCGGGGATCACGGGAATTGTTATAACAAAGCTCGACGGTACGGGAAAAGGGGGGATGGCAGTTGCCGTCAAGCAGGAGTACGAACTTCCTGTGTTCTTTGCCGGTTTCGGTGAAGAACCCGAGGATCTCCAGCCCTTCGCCCCCTCAATGTTTGCGGAGGCCCTGTTTCCCGGGGATGCTTTAGCCCCGTCATTTCATGAAAAATATTTGAAAAAAGATATTGATTCAGGAACAGCTAAGAAATAATAGATATTAAAAGCCCTTTTAAAAAGATAAGGAGACTATTGACTGCATTTGTAAATGACAATGGAGCCAATTTCAGAACTCTCCGTGGCCGCGCGGCCTGCCATTTTGGATGCGAGGCCACGCCGATGCTGGAGCGGGCATACCCGCTTGGTCTGTCCCGACTGCCGCGGCGTGGCATTCGCGCCAAAAGAGCCTGCCGCCCAAGGGGTTGGTGCGGAGGCACGGCATGCGCCACGGCGAAATGGCGGGCACAGACAGTT
>CAZGYO010000146.1:0-6706 GCA_964530455.1 uncultured Victivallales bacterium | reverse complement strand
GCCCACAATACAGTACGGGCCGATAAGCACATCGTCAGCAAGTTTTGCCTTGCTGTCGACTATGGCGCTTGGATGTATTGAAGGCATTCTGCGTGCTTTCTTCTGTGGGTTGTCACAACGCGATCCGGTCTAAAAGACATCAGTTTTCTAAAAAATAAATAGCGGAAAACGAAATAATGGTACATATTCAGCAAACCCCGTTTGCTCGGGGTCGGCACTGGACAGTCTTCGAGCGTCTCAGCCCCGACCCCGACGTGGTTCACTGAATATGTACAAATAATGAATAAGCTTTGAAACTGCCTCTTTACTCTTTCCAGACAAACTCCTTGCCGTTTTCGCCCACGGACATTGTAATGCCGCCTTCGCGGTTTTCCCGTAGCAGGGGTACGGGGTCCGGCCCTAT
Organism: uncultured Victivallales bacterium; assembly: GCA_964530455.1. Classification (GTDB taxonomy): domain Bacteria; phylum Verrucomicrobiota; class Lentisphaeria; order Victivallales; family CAZGYO01; genus CAZGYO01. The sequence goes on along the minus strand of CAZGYO010000146.1, from coordinate 6,303 downwards.
TTTTGTTCCGGGTTCCGGCAGATAGATAAAATCCGGGTGCCTGTCGATATCTTCAGGGGTTTCGACCTTTCCGGGAAGTTCGGGCGAATCGAAAGCGGCCAGGTCCAGGGAGGACTCTTTGTAAAGCACGGAAAGTTTGTCCGGAAACTGTTTTTCGTTCCTTGCCGCATACATCATCAGCGCAATTCCGATTCTGTACATCTGTTTCCTTGCCGTGGACTGTTTCGCGCTGTTATTCAATTTTCCAAGCGAGGAGGACACCAGCGAAAACGCAAGCCAGGCCGCGAAAAAAACCGACCCCGCGATAAAAGCCAGAAGCAGGAAGCGGCGCCAGAGAGTCTTTTTCTCTGCGTTCGCGAATCGGTCTTCAGGCGTTTTCTTTCCTGTATTCACAAGAGGGTGTCCTTGCGCGGCGCGGGCGCGCTATTTACCTGTGACACATGCATAGACTTCCCATTGGGCATGTGATAGTCAAGTTCCTTTGTCAACACTTTCATACAAAGCTCCAATGGACAGAGCCAATTTCAAAATTCTCCGTGGCCGCCCAAGGGGTTGGGGCGGAATTTTGAAACCGGCTCGGAAGCTGCCGAAAAAGTTTTTTCTCCCCTGAACAATTATAACGCCTTCAGGAATCCGATTTCAAGTTCCGCAGACAAATTTTCCCCGCGTTCAGCGGCAAAACAACGACGTGAATCCGTGACATTAGCCACAAAAACACAATAAAACAGGCTTTTGCGCCAATGCCCCGCGGAGATTCCACTAACGATTTATCGGGGGCGGAACAAGGCGCGGTCTTTTAAAAACCCTCATTTTTATCCACTTTTCACACTGCTTTAACAACCAGCTAATAAACGCCCCCTAATATAGACGCAGGTTTTGGTGATCTATTTGTAAATCCAAACAAGAAAAGGAGCACAGGCAATGAATCAAAGCTTGGCTAAGACCGCAGTTGCGCTGACAGCCGTCGCGGGATTCGCGGCGGTTGGACTGGGACAGGTTGTGGAGCATCCGCACCCTGAGGCCACAAAGCCGACTGCAAAAGAACGCTTCATCAGGCTGATGGAGGATCGCGACCAGGACTACATGGTCACAAAAGTCTATGAAATCAAAAACATGAAGGCTGTGGAACTCAGGCCCTTCGTCGAGGGCGCGGTGCGACGCGCGAACGGCGAATCCAGCGTTGCGCGGTTGAACTACAAGTTTGGCAAGGAGCAATTCCTGCAGGTCTCCATGCCCGTGTGGATGGTCAGGTACATCGACGACATGGTCGCGAAACTGGACCGCCCGGGAATCAAGGATGACTCGGGTTCCCCGATAGCCGGGACCGGTATTCACCGTTTCTACTATCAGCCGAACTTCCGTTCGACCCAGAATCTCTTCGATGTTATCGACAACCGTTACGGCGGTAGCGACGACGTACAGCACAGGGACGCCTCATCGAACCTTCTGTACTGGAAAGGTTCCGCATCAGACGGCAAAGACGTCGGCAAATGGATTAAGGCGCTCGACAGGCCTGTTCCCCAGATGAACGTAAGCGTCAATGTCTATGAAATCAACGAAAACAACCTCAAAGAACTGGGCATCGACTACATACAGTGGAAGAACGGTCCCGGAGCGCAAATATTCGGCGCCGGGCTCGAGTCTCTCAACTTCCATCATTTCTCAGACCTGCTCAGCACTTATCAGGGCAATTTCCTTGACCCCAGCGCCGCATTGAGCCATATGTACGGCGGCTTCTTTGTTGCCCCGAACATCGACGCGACGTTTCTCAGGCTGCTGAACCAGAAGGGAAAATCGAGAATAACCACTTCACCCAGCCTGACAATTGCCAATACCGGCAACGGAAGCACGGACTCATTCGGGAACACGGCCGACTCCGCGGGTTTCGCAGGCGCGAGATACCGGATCAGCTTCGACCCGAATTTCCAGGCCATCACAAAAGACGGCAACCAGGAGATAACCGTCGGAGTAAGGCAGCCCACGCTTCAGCTGCATTTCATCAACCCGGTTATCAACTTCAACGATGCCAAAGAACCGACGCACGCGGCGCAGCTCAACTTCGCGTATCTTCTGAACGTCGACAACATGCTGGCGGAACAGGCGAACGACGGCGACCGTGTAGAGAACGACTACCAGTTCGAATCACGCATGACCGTTGCCGCGGGTTCCGAGAAGCTGATGGCGGTATACACGAAGGAACACAAGGTAAACCAGGATAACGGAGTCATGGGGCTCGGAGAACTTCCTCTGCTGAAGTACGTTCTCGGATCAACCAGTGAATCTAAGACCTTCACCAGATATTTTGTCACAGTAATGGCCGCGCCTGTTTCCCCGGAAACAAGCCTTTCGCCATGGGCCGGCAAAATTGTTACCGCCGACGATATGCTTAAGCAGCGTACGGACGAGGTGGAGTTCAAGCAGCTTCCTCCGAAGAACGAAGTGATCCATACGCCTCTCACCAGCCAGTTTAATTACTAAAACAATGAAAGAGGGAGAAAAAACAATGAAAAAGACTCTTTTATGGACGGCGGCGATGGCCACTGCCATAGCGGTACCTACGGCTGTTCAGGGCGATCCCCCGACACCGGCGCCGCTGCAGAGCCAGGTCGAAACTCACTTCAGGATCGATATCGACAGCGAGACGGACACGGTCCATTTCGTCAACACCGACAACGATCCGGACATCATCACCAAAACCTATGTTCTGAAGAACGCCAACCCCTACGAGTTGCGTCCGTATCTGCGGAACGCTCTCGGAGCGGAAAGAATAACCGGCGGCACATCGAAAGTCGAATGTGTAAAATACAACGATGGAACAGGCATACTGCTTGTTTCCGCCGAAGACTACAAATTCGACAAGCAGTATCTCGGTGGCGGCATGACGATTGACGAGATCGTGGAAACGCTCGACCAGCCAAAGATCACATCCTCGTCAGGTAAAGGGAAATTCCTTTATTTCCCGAAGCATCGCAGAGCGCAGGAACTCGTGGACCTTCTCGAAAACGTAGGAATGAGTTCTTCCAACGACACGCAGGAAAACCTCCGCGGTAAGGATAACGCCTACGTGGACGACGAGCTGAACGCGATCTGGTTCTATGTAACAAACTGGAGCATCAAGAACATCAAGGAAATGCTCGAAGTATATGACCGGCCTCTGCCGGAGGTTAAAGTCGCGTACAAGATATACGAGCTTTCCTCGGAAAACGACGACAAGCTCGGCGTTGATTTCCAGGCCTGGAAAAACGGCCCGGGGTCGGATATCTTTTCGGCCGCCAGCCGCTACGCGCATGGCTGGGACTTCAATAACGGGGTGCCGGCGCTTCCCTTTGTGGACAATACGAACACGCAGTTTGTCAAGTTCAGCCCCCGCTGGAATACCCGCTTCATAGACTTCCTGGCAGCCAGAGGCAAGGCCAGCGTTCTGACAGGCGGTGATATCTCCATCGAGAACGGGACGACGGGTGCTGTCACGGTTTCGACAAATCTGGCCGCTTTCAACGCGGGCGCCGGAGGCAATGCCAACGCTGTACAGATCGCCTACCACAGGTCGACGGCCGCGGCCGTGACCCGCGTGGACGAAGATACGTTCATGGTCGGAGTAGACAATGTCGAACTCATCAATGCCAGCGGTAACCCGATCTCCGTCAACCGGACCATTGCAAACCAGGACATTGTCATCACAAGAACAAGCTACGAAATTGCCGAAGGCGGTGCTACGAGAACCTTCTACTCCATGGAGCTCAACTCCAAGAAGGCCGCCGACGGTGATCAGTACTTCGTTGAAAGAAAAAGAGGCGGCAGCGATGTGAACCTGGGAATCCGCGTTTCAAACCTGACGCTCAGGGACGATATAGACGTGGCCTTCACCAGCGACAACACGCTGACTATCGCCAAGGACGACGACAGGGACACCGACACGACCAACGCGTATGGTTTCACTCTCCAGCTGAACCCGAGCATCTGCTCCCAGGCAACGACGCTCGACGTCAACATGGAAAACACCAGCCTGATCGGCTTCAACAGTAACGGCACGCCGCGCACGCAGGCCAGCGAGGTGAACACCACTGTAATGGTCGCCGGCAACGGCTCGAAGTTCGTCATAGGCGGAATCGAGAAGAAGGAAGTTGTCAGCAGCGTCAGCAAGCTTCCGTGGCTCGGAAGCATGCCCCTGCTTGGCTGGGCTTTCTCCAGCGAAGGCGAAGCCGTCAAAAAGAGTCAGATTGTGGCTGTACTGGACTGTGTTCCGGTTCATCCCGCGACACCTCTGCCTTCTTTCTACACACAGGAAGTGGACGTTATCAAGGCCGGCAGCGCGGAAGGCCGGAGTATTGGTTACGACCAGCTTTTTATCGACAAGGATAAAAAGGGACTCGATCCCCTTCCTTAACACATAATCTCCAACCCCATTCTGCGACTCCAGCCGCATCCGCCTGGCGGGTGCGGCTGGAACTTTTTTCCCGACCCGCATACCATTATGAAAATTTTTAAAGTTAACTTTAAGGAGCCAGTTTCAAAATTCCGCGTGAACCGCGTTCGGAGCGCAGGCGCGGCCACGGAGAGTTTTGAAATTGGTTCGAAGGACATAATGAAAAAAGCGCTTTCCATTCTTCTTGTTTTGCTCGGTATGATATCTGTTGATCTTTCAGGGGAGGAGGCGACTCCGGAAGGAGGGAACTCCGGAACCGGCAGCAGGATAAACGTAGATATAGACGATAAGACCGAAAAGATTCGCGTGATCAACACGGACAACGACCCGAAGCTGGTCACCAAGACATACGTGCTTAAACACGCAGATCCCTATGAGATAAGGGAGATTCTTCGAAGCGCGGTGTCTGCCACGCGTATAACGGGAGCTCGGGCTTCCGTTGAGGCCGTGAAATACAACGACGGAACCGGCGCTGTTATTGTGACAGCCGAGGACTACCGGTTCAGGAAAGACAACGCGACCGGGCAGACTATCGACGACATCGTCAAGATGCTTGATCGGCCGGCGGTGCAGATCGAAAGGGGCGGTGAAGACCTTGTCTACAGGCCTGAATACAGGAGCGCTTCCGCGCTTGCGCTTATCATCGAAAGAATAGGCCTTGAGATGGAAGACGACCCGTCGGAACTAGATGCGGGCGGCGGCAAAGTCTATGTTGACAGCGAAAGCAACACGCTGATAGTACACGGTCCGCCGTCGGCCATCGAACGGGTCAGAAAGATGCTTGCCATTCACGACAAGGCGCCTCCGCAGCGGCGGATTGAGGTAAAGCTCTACAGGATATCCTACGGAACTGAAAAGGCGATGGGGACGCGTTTTCAGGAATGGAAGAACGGCCCTGGATCGGAACTCTTTGCTGCCGGCGCGAAATACTCCACGGGCCCCGGGGAAAAAGCCGGCATGCAGTTCGTCAAGCTTTCACCCGTATGGAAGAGCGAGTTTCTTGATTTTCTTGTTCAATCTGAGACCGCCGACAGGATTTGTTCGGGTATAGTGGTACTGGCAAACCGGCAAACCGGGGTAATACACGGAGAGGGGCTGTTCGTGAAGCTCAAGCCGAATTTTGCCGAAAAGACCGCCGACATCTCCGTGCAGGTCGCCCGGGGCGTCCCGTCGCGGCCTGACGGAATCCTTGCGACAACCCGGGTTCAGGCGCTTGCCGGTCAGACCGTCATAGTGGGGGTCCACGAAAAAAGCGGAAAACGCAAAGTGGAAAGCGGTGTCCCCGTCTTGAAAGATATCCCGCTTGTCGGAAGCATATTCGGGTCCACAACGGAACGCCCGTTTGTGTACAGGATTATCCTGTACCTTAAATCGGATTTTTAATGAGTTTCCGGCACTGCAGCCTCTTAAACGCCATTTTTATGGCAAAAACCGCCTGTAAGAGCCTTTTTTTTACTTATTGATATTTGCAACATGCTTATAGAAAAAGTTTTAGGCTTAAAAAATATAGGTCAGACCCGGGAACTATACGCAGCCCATGCACGGATTTTTTGAACTCATCACGGGGAATTACGCTTAGAAGCTGGCTAAACATCGAATTCGGCTGTACCATTTCTTCGGCTCTCCTTTTTTGTAGATTTTGGTTGTTAAAAAATTTAATCTACTTAGTGCATATTCGAAAAGGTTTTGGATATTCCAAAACTTTCAGAATCTGCACGTAACTCATTGACTACAATGAGTTTTTATTAATACATAAAGGCTTGTGGAATTCGCAAATAGCAACTAAAAAATGACACTTCTATGTGATTTTTGCTTCAAAAATGGCAAGAAGGGCATTTTTCTCAGACTTTTTCTGCCGATAATGAATAACAAGCTGT
>CAZGYO010000145.1:0-6709 GCA_964530455.1 uncultured Victivallales bacterium | reverse complement strand
TTGACCGCCTCGCGCGGGAAGGTGTCCGGTTTGACCACGCGTATGCCGCTGCGCCAGTCTGCTCCGCCAGCAGAAGCGCGATAGTCACGGGTGTATGCAACCAGTCGACCGGGCTCGGGCACCACCGCTCGAAATATCCCGTTCCCGAAGATATCCGCGGTTTTCCGCGATACCTGCAGGACGCCGGATACTACACGACAAACAATGTGAAGACTGACTACAACATAGAAGACGAAGGCGATTTCATCCGCGAGACCTGGCATGAATCGAGTACACAGGCGCACTGGCGCAGCCGTCCTGACGCTGAGAAGCCGTTTTTCAGTGTATTCAACTACCATGACTCTCACCAGTCCCGCACCATGACAAAGCCCTGGAACTGGTATGAGGAACATGTTCTCAAACAGCTACCCGAAGATATGCGGATCAGCCCGGAGGACGTGATGATGCCGCCGATATACCGGGACACCCGCGAAATGCGCAAATATTTTTCCAGGGTCTACAACTCGTTGCGGCTCTGTGATCTTCGCATCATGGAACGCCTTTCTGCGCTGCGCAGTGACGGTTTAATGGAGGATACGATTATCTTCTGTTTTGCCGATCACGGTGAAGGGATTCCACGCGGCAAAGGCAACGGCATCGGATTCGGATACCGTGCGGCTTTCGTTGTATGGTTCCCCGAAAAATACAGGCATCTGTCACCGTGGGGAACGGGTGTTGTCACGGATGAACTGGTTTCATTTGAAGACCTGGCCCCGACCGTGCTGAGTCTTGCGGGGGCGGATATCCCCGACCACATGACCGGCCGGGCCTTCCTCGGAGAACACCGCTGTGATCCGCCGGAATATATTTTTGCGGCAAGGGATCGTCTCGACGACACCCCCGATCTCTGCCGTTCCGCTATGGACGGACGTTTCATATACACGCGCAACTACTTCCCGCATCTGCCCGTCCTGAAATATCAGAAGTACTCGGACGTAAGCGATATCCAGCGTGCTATTCGCAGGGACTACGCAGAAGGGAAACTTGAAGCGGTGCAGTCGGAACTTGTCGACCCGAACCGGCCTCTGGAATACCTGTACGACATCCGGAACGATTCATGGGAGATCGAGAATCTCGCAGACAAAGCGGAATACCGCGCGGACCTGGAGAGGATGAGGAACGCCGTGCTTGAACATATGCGCGATGTAGACGATGTCATGTTCCTGCCGGAATATGAAATGGTCAAACGGGCAAAAGGCAGCACTCCTTATGAAAAACGCTCGGACTCCGCGTACAATCCGCTTGAAAAACTGCAAGCTGCCGCGGATCTTGTCGGAAGGGGCAAGTAAGCGCTGCACCGTCAGGTCGAGCTCCTGGAAGATCCCGATCCCGCGGTTCGGTACTGGGCTGCTGTGGGTATATATGCCGCTCGTGAACATATTGGACCCGTTACCGAAAAAATACGGGGTTTTCTCGATGATACAGAATATGTCCGGGCAGAGCTTGCCGCCGCGCTCTATTCTTCGGACCGGGTCCCGGATGCATTTGGCGCCCTGAAGGAACTGTTAATGCACGATAACCCGATGATATCTCACCAGGCTGTACAGAAAGTGCTCTATATGCCTGACGCGGCGGAAGATTTCAGCGGTGTGATATCGGCCCTGCACGCGAAAATCCATGCGGAGGATCATGTTGCACCTTCAGGCAATATCTTTCCTCTCGAACAGGCAGTTGATATGTATATGTATATCTATGCCGGAAAGGAACTCTATTACGAACAGGACCTTAACCCCGTTATTTCATGAAAAGTACGCATATAGAGCCGATTTCAAAACTCTCCGTGGCCGCCTGCCTGTGCGTCGCCTGACTGCGAGCGTAGTCGCTCAGGCAGGCACGCAGAAAGGAATCTCTTGAGGAAACCGTCGCCGCGGTCGGGAAAGCCGGGGTGATGGCGCATGCATTCGTCTGGGATGTTTCGGATATTCCGTCGATTGAAGAGAGACTGAAAGAAGCGACTGGTATTCTCGGAGGACTCGACATCCTGGTCAACAATGCCGGAGTGATACGGCTTCCGGACACAACGCCCGAGGAAAACTGGGACTACGTGATAGACATCAATCAAAAGCCGTGATCGGGCAGACTATCGTGGTGAACTCGAAGAATGATTGAACCTAGCCCGCATATTTCATTCGCCTTTCCTGAAGCGTTCCGGTGAAGTGGCGAACTCTTTTCTGAAGACCTTGCAGAAGTAACTGCTGTCACGGAAACCGCACCTGTGCGCGACTTCCTTGATGTTCAGTCGTTCGGTCTGAATCAGTCTCACGGCATTCTTGAGGCGCAGGGACTTGAGAAAGGCCGCGGGAGTAGTCCCCTGTATCCGGGCGAATTCGCGCGAGAAGTGAAAACGGCTGTATGATACGGCATCGGCCATATCCTGTATTCCGATGTTCCGGTGGTAGTTTTTTCGGCAGAAATCGATTACCTGCTCTATCCATTCAGGAGGGCTTGTTTCGCTTCTTGATGGGAGTTCTTCAAGCAGGTTCATCAGAAAGGAATAAGACATAGCGGAGGCTTCAAAGGATGAAGACCAGTTGTTTTCGAAAGATTTCATGATGATGCCGAGAGCGGAATCTACGGTTTTGGAATCTTCACGGAAATCTGCGACCGGGCCGTGGCGCTGCTCGAACTCGCGCCAGATCCGCATTATCTCGCGTCCGTTGAAGCTCACGTAGATGAATTCCCATTGCTGCGAGTCGGCAGGGAAAAAGTAGCGGTGTTCGTGGGGAACATGAAGCATCATGGCGTCTCCGGGTAACAGCGTGTGTTCTTTCCCTTCGTATAGCAGGGCACCGCGTCCGCCTGTGGTGTACTGCCACAGGCAGAACTCCCGGCTTCCCCTGTAGAGCCCGTGCCAGCTGTAGTCTTCGGAGCTTTCCTTCTGGAATCCGCATCCTGTCGGCATTATTGAAAGCGGCAGGTATTTGACGGGAAAGTCTATTCCCCGTCCCGCATAGGGCATCTTTTTCAGCTCGTTTAGCATTAAATTACCATCAATAGCAAACAATTAACATACTGGTATACTTGAAATGGATAAATGCAATAGCAATATAATAACATAAGAGCCAAATCTAAAAGCAAGATCGGGAGATAATATCATGAGTGAAAAGGAACTCGGGCACATCGCCCACACGAGGAAGGCGGACAATCTTGGGATATTCGATTCTATACAGCGTCCACTTAAGATCGTATACCTTGGTTCCGGCAGTGGTTTTTTCAGAAATCTTTACAAGGACGTGCTGAACATTCCCGGAGCGGAGCGGGGTGAGATCGCGCTGGTGGACGTGAACCGGGAGCGCCTTGACCTCTCCACTGGTGTGGCCGAAGCAATAAACCGCGAGATGGGAGTTGGCGAAGGCTGGAAGATCACGGCCACGACCGAGAGGAGGGAGGTCCTTGAAGGCGCCGATTATGTTATAAACAGCATAGAGGTATTCGGGCTTCAGTCTGTCGAGTTAGACTACAGGATAGCCCTGAAGTACGGGGTGGACCAATGCATTGGAGACACTATCGGTCCGGGTGGTCTTATGAAGGCGATGCGGACTGTTCCGGTCTGGGTGGATATAGTCAGGGACGTGGAGGAGATGTGTCCTGATGCATGGGTATTGAACTACACTAACCCGATGAGCATAATGTGTCTTGCCGCCGCGCGTACCTCGAAGGCGAATGTTTTGGGTTTATGCCACAGCGTCCAGGGCACATCGCACAAGCTTGCCGGTTATGCGGAAGTCCCTTACAGGGAGATGAAGTGGGAATGCGGGGGTATAAACCATCTCGCGTGGTTTACGGAGTTGAGTCACGGGGGGCGTGATCTTTATCCTGCCATCCGGAAACGGGTAATGGAGGAAGACGAATTCATCGAAAACGATCCGGTGCGTCTGGACATGATGATGCATTTCGACTATTTCGTCACGGAGTCCAGTGGGCATTTCAGCGAATATCTTCCATATTACAGGAAGCGTCCCGAGCTGATAAAGGAATACTGCAGGGAGGGGTTCAAGGGCGAAAGCGGGTTTTACTCGCGGGACTGGCCTGGCTGGTGCGGGGCCACGGATGAGAAGGCGCGCGATATAATTTCCGGAAAGAGGAAGCCGAGTACGGAGCGTTCCTGGGAGTACGCGAGTTTCATAATAGAGGCGATGGAGACGAATCAGCCTTTCGTCGCGCATACGACGATCCCGAACGAGGGACTGATAGACAATCTTCCCTTTGACGGAGTGGTGGAAGTGTCGACTCTCTGTGACGGCTTAGGGGCACGGGGTGTAAAGTTCGGAAAGCTTCCCAAGCAGTGCGCGGCGCTATGCGACTGGCATATGCGTATGTATGACATTGCCGCCGACGCGGCTGTGAACCGATCGGTGGAGCAGGCGGCGCATGCGCTTATGCTTGACCCTCTAACGGCGGCCGTATGTACGCCGCGGGAGATCAAGTCGATGGTGGAGGAGCTTTTCGAGGCTGAAAAGGATTACCTTCCTGGTTTTTAATCCTGTTTTTCATTAAAATACTTAAAAGCCAGTTTCAAAACTCCGCTTGAACCGCGTTGGGGCGGCAGGCGGCCACGGAGAGTTTTGAAATTGGCTCGGAAAAGAGAGACAGGATTTTTCCCATGGCGCGCATCAGTGTAAAATATTATTCACAGAACCACGGATTCTCCTGCGGGCCCGCGTGCGCACAGATGATGCTTGAGGCTTTCGGGATAATGGCGGCAGAGGAAGAGTTGATTGAGGTGATGGGGGCGGCGGCGGGTAAAGGGACCCCGATGGAGAACTGGTCTCTGCTTGCCGGGAGATATCCGGTCACGGTACGCAGCGGTATGGATTCCGACCTGGAAAGCATCGTTAAAATGTCCGACGAAGGCTGGCAGGTGGCGCTGCTCATCACCGCGGACGTCCCACATTATGTACTTTTTCTGGGTGAGGAGCGTGGCAGGATATTTTTTCACGACCCCTGGCACAGGCCTGACGAAGGTCTTTCGGTGAAGGAGTTCATGGACATATGGAAGGTTGGCGCGAAGTGGTCCAGGTACTTTTCCAGCAGATGGTTTGTTGCTCTCACCCGAAATTTTTCATGAAATAGCGGGGTCAGGCGAGATCCCTGTTGATTGCCGCCGCGGCTCTGCGTCCCTCGCCCATTGCGAGAATGACGGTTGCGGCTCCGAGTACGATATCTCCGCCCGCGTATATGCCGTCGATAGATGTTTTCTGATCCTCATCCACCACGATGTTTCCCCAGCGGTTGCATCCAAGGCCCTCCGTGGTTTGGCTGATGAGCGGATTCGAGTCGTTCCCGATTGCAACGATTACGGTGTCGAGGTCCATTGTGAACTCGCTTCCCGGGATCTCGACGGGGCGTCGTCTTCCCGAATCATCCGGTTTTCCGAGTTCGTATTTCAGGCATTCTATCTGCCGGACGCACCCGTAGTCATTGCCGATGAACCTTTTGGCGTTTTCAAGGACATGGAAAATGACTCCCTCTTCCTTGGCATGAGCGACTTCTTCGACCCTGGCCGGCATTTCATTTTCCGTCCTGCGGTATATTATATGAACCTCCTCCGCGCCGAGCCGCACGGCGCTTCTTGCGGCGTCCATCGCCACGTTTCCCCCTCCGAGGACGGCGACTTTTCTCGATGAATATATGGGTGTATGCGCCTTGTCCCTGTCATATGCCTTCATCAAATTTGCCCTTGTGAGATATTCATTGGCGGAAAACACCCCGACAAGATTTTCACCCTCGATATTCATAAATCTCGGGAGACCGGCCCCGGTTCCGACGAAAACGGCGTCGAAACCGTCTTTATCGATCAGGTCCTGAAGTTTTCTTGTGCGACCTACGACAAAGTTCGTTATGATCTCAACGCCCATTTCGGCAAGTGTGTCGATCTCCATCCGGACGATCTTTTTCGGCAGGCGGAACTCCGGGATTCCGTATATCATGACTCCGCCAGGTTTATGAAAGGCTTCAAAGATTGTCACCGAATGGCCCTCGCGCCGCGTATCGGCCGCGACCACAAGACTTGCGGGACCGCTGCCTACGACGGCGACTTTTCTACCTGTATCGGGTTTGACTTCCGGCGTCTCTATTTCCCCGTTCTCCCGTTCCCAGTCGGCTACAAAGCGTTCAAGGCGTCCGATAGACACTGACTTCTCCGGGTCGTTAAGGGCTTTGCCCACAGTGCATGGCGCCTGACACTGTGTCTCCTGCGGGCATACGCGTCCGCAGATAGCAGGGAGCAGGCTGTTTCTTTTGATTATACTGACAGCTTTCTGATTGTCTTCCGCGGCTACAGCCTGGACAAATCCGGGTATGTCTATGAGTACCGGGCATCCTTCGACGCATGGAGCGTTTTTACACGCCAGGCAGCGCATTGCTTCAAGTTTTGCCTGGGCGGGGCTGTATCCGAGAGCGACTTCGCCGGTGTTTTTGCGCCGTTCATCGGGATCCTGTGAAGGCATTTCCTGCGGCGGGATTGCGATACGCTCTTTGGGTTTGAGTTCTCTGCCTTCGAGTTTCCGGAGGATTTCCGCGGCGTCTTCGTTGAGTTTTTTCGGTGATCTGCGTTTTTTCATTGTGATGTATTTACCGTTTTTCATGTATTTGGGTTAGGGAGTCGGGTACATGTTCAGCAAACCCCGTTGCTCGGGGTCAGTACTGGACAGTCTTCGAGTGTCTCAGC
>CAZGYO010000144.1:0-6712 GCA_964530455.1 uncultured Victivallales bacterium | reverse complement strand
AGAGCAAAACGCTATCAATCGGTGGTAGTGTTGCATTGGCTATTGGCTAACGAGTGAAATAACGGGGCTAGAAGAGTATCCTTGCATCCCGCCCCACAATATCCGTCAGCGGAGAGACCAGTTCGTGCAGCTCCATCTCCGAGAGTTCGGTTTCCACATGAAGGTATGACCTGGCAAAATAAGATATGTCCGCGAGCCTCAGGCAGAAGGGCAGGGGAACCACGCTTTCAGATGATTCCGTTGATTCAGCAGTCAGTTTTTCGCATACGCCGAGAATGTCAAGCGCCGCGTCTCCGAGTATCCTGTAGTGTGGAATAAGCGCAAGCTCCGTTGTCGGCGCTGAAAGACAGAGCATATCCGCGAAATTCGCAAAGCGCAGGTTGAGTTTAACTGCCGGAAAAAGGTTGCTGACAGGGCTTGGGTTAAGGATGTTGCGAGTGGCCAGGAATTGTGTTTTCTCGGATGTGAGACCGAGGATTTCCGCGCGGTCGGCGATGCAGTTTTCCCCGGAATTGGGAAAAGGCATCCGCGGAAGTTTGCCGGTACGTGTCGGGTTCGGAATGTAGTTCCTTGCGAGTTCGACGGCAAGTGACGGGGTTACGGTTTCCAGGTTCAGCAGCTTGCATGCACGGCTTGCGCGCACTGCGGCGCGCTCAAGTTCTTCGTCCGACAGGTCGAGCTGCCTGTGGAGCAGGTCGCGTAAAGCCGCGGTATCGCAGGGAATCCGTTTTATGGAATCGTGGATTGAATCAAAGTGAGCGGCCACGTCCGAAAATCCTAGTTCGTTCAGGATCTTTACTACCCAGTCGTTCAGTTCAGTCTCCGTAAGGACCGGATCCGTGCTGTTTTCCAGGAGACCCGACTCCACCGCCAGGGATATGTCCTCGGCTATCCAGGGATCACCAGCGCCACATGAAAGGAAACTTGTGACCAGCTTGCTGCTCAAGTCCGAGGGTTCAAATATTCTGCAAGTGCCGTCCGGACCGAAAATGCTTACTTTTGACTGGTGTAACAAGATCATTTTTTGCCGGGGACAAGGGTCCGTATCTCGTCGATAAACTGTTCGATGTCCTTGAACTGACGGTAAACCGACGCAAAACGTACATAGGCGACTTCATCTATCTTCTTGAGCGATTTCATCACCCTTGCTCCAATCTCGCGGCTGTCCACCTCCCGTTCAAAATCGTTTTCAAGCTCCGTTACTATGCTGTCGACAAGCCTGTCTATGTCTTCGGGGTTGACCGGGCGCTTCCAGCAGGCCTTCTCTATGCCCACGCGCAACTTTTCCCTGTCGAAATCCTCCCTCAGCGTTCCCTTCTTGATGACCTTCAGTTCAGCATGAATTATCGCTTCGTAGGTGGTGAAACGATGCCCGCAGTTTGTGCATTCGCGCCTTCGCCGCACTCCGGCGCCCTCTTTAGTAACACGGGAGTCAACCACTTTATCGTCCAGGCAACTGCAGTGAGGACATTTCATTTTTCTTGCCAAAATTCCAATCTGGTTTACAATTCGAGTCTTGAGAACTTCTGTGGGTTGAAGTTATATCGCGATATTATCCTGTGCAATTAGGTGCAGTGAAAAAACGAGATTTTTATTTTACTGTGTTTTGTGGCTGATGTCACGGATTCACGGATTAGATTCCGGGACAGGAAGAAGATTTTCACCGAACATGAAAGTTTTTTTCGTTCGGGTTCACCGGACGTTCGTTTATTGAAAAATTGTCGACACGCGCCATCGAGGGACCTTGTCTCAGGAATGAGACCATCTCGTCCACATCTTCTGCGGAACCCTGGACAAAGGCCTCGACCTGTCCGTAGCCGACATTCCGTATCCATCCCTTTAAGTCGGAAAACTTTTTTGCCGTGTGCAGAGCGGAAAACCTGAACCCGACCCCGGTCACGCGCCCGCTTATGTCTATGTGAAAAGCTTTTTCCATAAATCAGACCCTCTTTGAGCTGTAGTATACTGGAATTTGGCGATAAGTCCAGTATACTGTACAATGCTATGAACATGAAGAATAAGGATATCAAGAACCCGCTGACCCGTCAGCTTGAACAGTTTTCCGCATTCCTTACGCTTGAAAAAGGACTGAGCCGGAACTCCATTGATGCCTATCTGGGAGACATGCGGGATTTCGCTTCGTACCTGTGCGAATCGGGGCTGCTTTCCTGGAACTGCGTCTGCCGCGATGAAATCATATCTTATCTTTCGACGCTCAAGAAAAAAGGGATGGAGGCCAGCTCAATCGCGCGCAAGCTGGTTTCCGTGAGAATGTTTTTTCGGTATCTTTTCCAGGAAAGGCTTGTCGATAGTGACGTAACCGATGTTATGGAGTCGCCTAAACTCTGGCGGATACTCCCGGAATTTCTGACCGCGTCTGAAGTCTCTTCGATCCTGAAGGCCTTTCCGGCGACACTGAAGGATCCGCTTAAGTTTCGTAACCGCACCATGCTCGAACTTATGTACGCTTCAGGACTACGTGTAAGCGAGGTCTCCGGAGTCAAACTGCGCAACCTGCACCTGGACCAGCAGATAATCCGCGTCCTCGGAAAGGGGGATAAAGAGAGAATCGTGCCGGTGGGACGTCCAGCATGCCGGCTTCTGGAAAAGTATTCGGAAAAAATCAGACCCGGGCTTCTCGGGAAAAAACAGGACGAGGGATGGCTCTTTGTGTCATACAGAGGCGCGAAACTCGACAGGGAAAGAATATGGGCCGTGGTCAAGGAGGCGGCGCTGATCGCCGGAATAGGGAAGAAGGTTTACCCGCACATGCTTCGCCATTCTTTCGCCAGTCACCTTCTCGAAAACGGCGCCGATCTCAGGGTTATACAGGAAATGCTCGGACACGCAGATATCAGCACAACCCAGATATACACGCACATCGACCGCAAAAGACTGATGAGTATTCACAGAAAATTTCATCCCAGAGCGTAATTTGAACTTTTTCAGGCTTGCGTATAGCGCATATCAAGCTAACTTACATCCTTTCCGGCGCGGGGTGTAGCGCAGCCTGGCTAGCGCATCTGCTTTGGGAGCAGAGGGTCGCAGGTTCAAATCCTGCCACCCCGACCATTCATATTTTGCCTTGCAAAATCTGAATATACAGAGTATCACGAATTCAAGAAAGCGAAAAAATGTGTAAGAATCGGGGATTGATGAAAGACCATAAAGATGATAATCTGCTGAGAATTGTAGCGCCGGCGTATCCCGCGTTTAACGTTTATTCTAAGGTTGCCAGACATACCACCGCGCTTGGCCCTGTGGCGGTTGCCTCGGCCGTGGACGAAATGGATCACTGGGATGTCGAGATTATAGACGAGAATAACTGTTCCAGGCGTTGCCCGCTGGATGATTGCGGCAGGCCCGATCACGCGACGCTGCAGATTCTGCGTAAGGCCGGATATCTCGGTCTCTACGGTGGCCTCACAAGTACTGTCCCGAGGCTTTATGAAATCGCGAAGCTGTACAAAGCTCTAGGCGTCACAGTTATTGCCGGCGGCCAACACTTCGCGGGCGATAACATAGAGGAGGCGCTGGATAACGGCATTGATTATGTGGTTGTCGGGGAAGGGGAATACACGATGTGTGAACTCCTGGAAAGCCTCAGGAACGGAAAGTCCCCGGAACATGTTCGCGGAATCGCGTTTACGCGTGATGACAAAGTCATCGTCACCGAAGAACGCAAGCCCATAGAGGATTTCGACAATCTGCCGCTACCGAAATTCGACCTTGTCAAATACGCAAAAATAAAAGTCTATCCAGTCGGATGGATAAGAGGTTGCGGGATGGACTGCGAGTTCTGCACCGTCAAGGGAAAACCGCGACCAGCCACGGCTGAAAGGGTGCTGAGACAGATAGCCAACGCTGTGGAAAGCTATGGCGCAAGGAAATTCTTCATTGTCGACGACCTTTTCGGATACAGGCGTTCGGAGACATTGGAGCTTTGCAGTATGCTCGAACGCTACGGTAAGGGCATAGGTAAAAAACTGCGTCTCACCGTCCAGATAAGACTTGACAGGGGCCGTGACGCCGAAATGCTGCAGGCAATGTACAGAGCCGGCGTCAGAATGGTATGCATCGGCTACGAGTCGCCGATCGCCGAGGAACTGGAGGCGATGAACAAGAAAACCAAAGTCGAAGATATGGTAGAACTGACCAGACTGTACCGGAAAGCCGGATTTATGATACACGGGATGTTCATATTCGGCTACCCTCTGACCAACGGAAAGAGCCTGCCGCTGACAGCAAAGAAAAGAATCAGGAGTTTCAGATCCTTTATTCGAAAAGCCGGAATCGACACCATACAGGTGCTGTTGCCCGTGCCTCTGCCGGGAACAGAACTCAGCGCCAGATTGGAGTCAGAAAACAGGATTTTTTCACGGGAAGATATAGGCTGGGAGTACTATGACGGAAATTTCCCGCTCTTCCATCCCGACCCGCCGATGACTCCCGACTTGATGCAGTACTCGATACGCAAGATTATGGGCAGGTTTTACAGGTTCCGGTCTGTGTTCAGTATAGCATATCATATCGCGATCTTTCCACTGCTGGTGTTTCCCAGCCTCAACCTCCCGGCCAGATGGCGCCGGTGGTACAGGCTCTGGAGAAACGATGTGCTCCGTTTCGGGGGCTGGCTGATAGTCAAAAACTGGACTTCCGCTTTCAGAAAGAGCGACTTCAAGACCAAACTCCAGACCGTACAGAAAAAACACGGGTGAACTCATCCTTGTTCAGTTTTTGAAAATACGAAAAAATGACTGTTCGGTTTGCATTATCGCGGATGCAGGCTAGAATATCTGCCCTTGAAAGCAAACATGTCAAAAAAGAGGTCTCATACATGGACAAGGAAAAAACGCAGGAAATCATAGGTAAATACGGTAGAAAAGAAGCCGATACCGGTTCGACGGAAGTTCAGATAGCGCTGCTTTCGGAGCGTATCAGGGAGATGACGGAGCATCTGCGCGCCCACCGCAAGGACAACCATTCGCGCAGAGGTCTCATAAAGATGGTGAACAAGCGCAGGAAGCTTCTCAAATATCTGAACCGTAAGGATCACGCGCGGTTCCAATCGATTTCTGCCGAACTGAAGATACGTCGCGCGAAATAGATATTCTACGCATAACCTGATTGCGGAAAGGCGATTTCGCTTTTTCGCTTGTTTTTTTGTCTATCGGTGATATAGTTAAACTTTTAACGGATTAGAGTCCGGCCAGTCGTAATTATCGGACAGGCTGGTCCTGAAAGCGCTGCAGGGAACTGGAATCAGTTAAATATCTGCGAGTGGATATCCAGCTGTAGAATTCGGGCGTTATCAGAAGCCTGCCGTCGGCAGGAGTCTGATACCGCGATTCTGCGGGTGGGTTTCCTGCGGATACTTATCGATTTCCCGATCTTCTGCGTTGCTTTCGTCAAGTCTATTGCCCGCTTGTTCCGTGGAGATGGGCCGTAAGCATTGAAGTAAAAGAAAGGAAATTGCAATGCAGACAGAAGAGAAGAAAGTAAATATTCCCCTTTCCGAGGGGAGAGAAGTTGAGATCGGCACGGGGAAACTCGGCTGCCAGGCGAACGGATCCTGCACGGTGCGTCTCGGAGACACCATTGTATTTGTAAGCGCGTGCGACGGGCCGCCCAGAGGGCTTGATTTTTTCCCGTTGCAGGTCGACTACAGGGAGAAGTTCAGCGCTTCCGGCAGGATACCGGGCGGCTATATCAAGAGGGAAGGGCGTCCTTCGGACAAGGAGATACTCGTATGCCGGATGACGGACAGGCCGATCAGGTCTCTTTTTCCGGATGGGTATTTCGACGAGGTACAGATTCAGGCGCTTGTTTTGAGCGCGGACGAAGAAAACAATCCCGACACCCTTGCGATGCTTGGCGCGTCGGTTTCGCTTGCCCTCTCCGACCTTCCGTTCAACGGGCCCATCGGGGCTCTCAGGGTCGGTCGGGTCAACGGTGAATTCATTGCCAACCCGACGCGTTCCCAGATGGAGGAGAGCGATGTGGATCTTATCTATGCCGGGCTTTCCGGCAAAGTTATCATGATCGAAGGCGATGCTGACGAGTGTTCAGAAGAGGAATTGCGTGACGCGCTCGCTTTTGCCGACGAAAATGTAAAGGCTCAGATCGAAGCAATAAACCGGCTCAGGGAGACAGCGGGCAAAGAGAAGAAAGAACCTGAACTGTTTATCGTGCCGGACGAAATATCAGCGGCGGTGGAAGAGGCCTGTGCCGGCAGGATCGAGGAAGCATGTTTCATGCACGCTAAATCTGAGCGCTACGCCGCGCTTAAAGATATTCTGGAAGAGCTGAAAGACTCGCTTCTTCCGAAATTCGAGGAAGTCGATGATGCCGAACGCTGCATAAAGACTGCTTTTGAGTCGATTCAGGAAAAAACCGTCAGGAACGGGATTCTGAGAAAACAGAAACGTTCTGACGGGAGAGGATTCGAGGATCTCCGTGAACTTTCTGCGGAGGTATGATTGCTGCCGAGAGCGCATGGAAGCGCGCTGTTTTCTCGTGGCGAGACCCAGGCGCTTGTACTTGCAACCGTCGGGACAGGTCGCGACGCGATGCGCACCGACACGATTATGGGCGATGTGGAAAGAAAATTCTATCTTCACTACAATTTTCCGAACTTCAGTGTCGGTGAAGTCGGGCGTATAATGGGTCCTGGCAGACGGGAGATCGGGCACGGCAACCTTGCCGAGCGTTC
>CAZGYO010000143.1:0-6732 GCA_964530455.1 uncultured Victivallales bacterium | reverse complement strand
TAAAATATCGATTTTTCATGAAATAACGGGGCTTACAGCGCTTTTGCAATGGGGGAATCTCAACCTGTTTGTTTTATCACGGATTCAGGTCGCGCTTTGTTTTGACATATCCGGTTTGACGCACTATTTATATCTGCTTTTGTTGGAAAATATTTCAGTCGGCACTGTTTCGGGATCGGCTGCGTTAATAAAAGGCGTTATGACTGTGATGAAAGATGTATTTCCAGTACTCGGTGTTGATGTCGGCGGAACAAAGATCGCCGTTGCACTCGGGCTGTCTGACGGCACGCTTGTGGATTCCGCGCGGATAGCCAGCGCTGAGCGCAGGCCGGAGGATGTTATGGATTCGGTCATTGAGGCCGCAAACAGGATACTAACGGACAATTCTATATCACTGGACCTGGTGGAGGCTGTGGGGATAGGCGCTCCGGGCCCCATGGATATGGACGCGGGAACAATCACCCCGGCGAATATGAAAGGCTGGGTTGATTATCCGATAAGGGATTTTGTTTCGGAGGCTTTCGGCAAAAAGACCTTTTTCGACAACGACGCGAATGCCGGCGTTCTGGCGGAATGGTTTTTCGGTGCCGCCCGCTCCAAAAGCGATGTCATATATCTTACTCTCAGCACCGGGATCGGGGGAGGGATAATCGCCAACGGCCGTCTTGTAAGAGGCGCCACCGGGCTTGCCGGTGAAATCGGCCATGCCGTCCTGGACCCGGAAGGCCCGATCTGCAGCTGCGGACTTCGCGGATGCTACGAGGCGTTCTGCGGAGGGCGGGCTGTCGCCGAAAGGCTTAAGAAGGAACTTGCCGACCGGCCGGAGCACGCAGTTGTCAGGAATGCCGGGGGAGTCGACAGGATTCATTTCCAATGCCTGACAGAAGCCGTCAGGGACGGCGATCCTGACAGTATGAAGTTCTGGGAGGATATCTGTCTCAGGCACGCACAGGCAATGGGTATGGTAATCAACACTTTCAATCCCGAGATGATCGTTCTCGGGACGATTGCGAATTCCGCGGGCGACCTGCTGCTTGATCCCATAAAAGAGTTTCTTCCGAGGTTCTGCTGGGATATTTCCTTAGCTCCGCTTGAATTGAAGACCGCATCGCTCGGAATGAAGACCGGTGAATACTCCGGAATATGCGTCGGGCTCAACGGGCTTTACGAGGAGGGAGGCTGGGAGCTTCCCTGGGAAGGATGAAGGACGGATATCGCCGTCTGCACATTGCCGAAGGGGGCGCTGACCTGAACTCCCTGCACATAATCCCTCAGCGAATCGATGCATTCCCTGGCGATTGATATGCCTTCGGCGAGCTGTTCGCCCCGCGTTTCCTTTGAAGCCATTCTTATCATTATCTCGTCGGGAACCGACACGCCCGGGACTTCGTTGTTCATGAATTCCGCGTTTCGAAGACTGGCAAGAGGCCATATTCCCGCTATCATGGGAATCTGGAGGTGGCGCGTCTTATCGAGGAAACGAAGCAGGGAGTCGAGGGAGAATACAGGTTGCGTTATGACAAATTCCGCGCCGGCTTCGACTTTCCGGCAAAGGCGCGAGTATTCTTTTTCCGGGTCGATCGCGTTGGGATCCGCCCCGACTCCGATCAAAGCCCTGGTGGGCATCGATATCTCCTTGCCGCCGACGTCGATTCCACTGTTGAGGTTCTTCTGTATTTCGACAATCCCTATCGAGTCCAGGTCGAATACGCCGGATGCAAATGGGTAGTCGCCGAGTTTCGGGGGATCGCCTGTGATAAACAGGATGTTGTTTATTCCGACAGCCGCGCAGCCGAGAAGTTCCGCCTGCATTCCTATTACGTTCTTGTCCCGGCAGCAGAAATGCAGGATACTTTCTATCTCCGCAAGTTCCTGTATACGCAGGGAAGTGAGAAGCGGGGATATTCTGGAGCTTGCCCTGGGGCCGTCGGGGATGTTTATGGCGTCCACACCGGCCTTGCGGCATTCCACCGCCTTTTCAACCGTGGCGCTCAGGTCGAAACCGCGCGGAGGGACTATCTCTACTGTAGTCACCCACTTGCCTGCCGCTATTTTCGCGCCGAGATCGGATTTTTCACGGGTCGGAACCGGTTCTTTGGCTGTGGCTTTTCTTTTTTCGTGCGGGATCGAAGTCCGAACCTTGTTTTTGACAAGCGGTTTTACCGTGCGCGCAAGGTCACGTATATGTTCCGGACAGGTGCCGCAGCAGCCGCCGACACCCGCGGCCCCGAGCTCGACGAAACGCATCGCGTACGTACTGAAATATTCGGGACTCACCATGTATATCATTCGCCCGTCGACGTCTTTGGGAAGTCCCGCGTTCGGCTGGACTATAATGGGAAGATCCGTTTCGGAAATAACGACTTCGAGCGCGGAGAGCGTGTCCACGGGGCCGACTCCGCAGTTTAGGCCGAGAGCGGAAGGCTTGATCTTGTTTTCCTCCAATGCGTCAAGAATACGTGATATGGGTTCTCCCCTCCTGGTCTCCGCATTGCGGTCCAGTGAAAAACTTAAAATGAAGGGGATATCCAGCCGGGCGGCGGCATTGATGACGCGCAGGGTATCACGCAGCGAGGTTATTGTCTCAAAAGCGATCAGATCGGCACCGGCGCCGGCAAGTACGCACGCCTGCTCATAAAGTATCCCGGCAGCGTAATCCTCGGAGATGCTGGAATCCCGCGGTATACTGCCAAGCGGCCCGACGCTGCCCGCTACAAGCGTGTCGTGCTTGCATACTTCCCTGGCTATTTCGACAGAACGCCGGTTGATCTCCTCCATCTTTTCATTCAATCCGAACCCGGAGAGTTTATTGCTGTTAGCTCCGAAGCTGTTTGTTATGATGACGTCCGCGCCCGCGACGACGTATGAGGAATGAATTTCCCGGACGACTTCCGGAGCGCGAAGGCAGAGTTCGTCGAAGCACGTGTTGACAAAAAAATTCTTCTTGTACAGTTCCGTGCCCATCGCGCCATCGAAAACCAGAAGACGTTCTTCGAGCCTTTTATTGAAATCGTTTTTCATGTACATAAAAAAGGGGCAAGAAATACATTTTGTTTTGAGATGAAAAATATTTGAAAAATCGCAACAACATGCTCTTTAAGAGTTGTTTGTAAACAGCTTTAACAAAAGCGAGGTGGCGATGGTGAAAGATACATTAAAAAATCTGAATAACAAGCTTTTCACCTGAAAAACTTCGCATCCGCACCGCTCTGACTTTGTGAAACATGCGGGCTGGCGGCTACAGCGCCGGAAACTCATGAAAAATCCGGGTCAGGGCATTGGCCCAACGAATTTTGAAACTGGCTCTCTACTGAAAAACAGATCCGCGCTGGACGTTGTTTTGTCCGCCAATACGGGTTATATTGCGCTATGCCTGAGATCCAGATCAAAAGCCAGATAATGTCCGAGGAAAAAACCGAGCCGATTCCCCTTCTGACTCCGAGGAGGGCGGCCTGGCTGCTTTCAGCGCTGGTTATTCTGCTCGTGCTTTTCGGCCTTACTATGCTTTACTCGACATCTTCGGGAACCAGTGGCGCAAGCCTGCTGAAGAAACAGACATTGTGGGCGATAGCGGGTTTTGTCGGCAGTTTTATAATATATGCCGTCGGCTACAGGCGCATACTTCGGTTTTGGCCCCTGATAACAATCCTCGCCGCCATTCTTCTGCTTGTCGCGAGGGCCGGACGCCCGATAAACGACGCGTACAGGTGGATCAAATTGCCGGGAGGAATGAGCCTGCAACCCTCGGAGTTCGCGAAACTCGCAGTCGTGATATTTCTTGCCGAATACTGCACGGTGTATCACAGGGCGATGAACAGCAGGAGGATCCTGCCCGCGCTGGGGCTTGTTGTACTCATGGGAGGGCTCGTTCTCATGGGGAAGGATCTCGGCACCACCATACTGCTGTTTGCGACGGCGGCCCTGATGCTTTTTGTGTCGGGCCTCAAAATAAGGTGGTTTTTCCTTCTGCCCCCATTTGTTCCCTTCTCTATTCTACTGTTGAAAATGTTTGATAAAGAACGGTGGTCCCGCTTGACCTCCTTTCTCAGTCCTGAAACCTTTCAGAAGGACGACTCCTACCAGCTGTGGACATCATTGCTGGCGCTTGGTTCCGGTTCCTGGTTCGGGCGCGGTTTTACTGAAAGCAGAATGAAAGCCAGATACCTGCCGGAGGCGCATACGGATTTCATACTCTCCATAGTCGGCGAGGAACTCGGTTTCTTGGCCATGGCAGGCGTAATATTCGTATATGCCTCCATCACGCTGCTCTGCGTATACATAGCCGTTAAAAGCCGTGACAGGCAGGGCATGCTTCTTGGATTCGGCGTCAGTGCGCTTATCTCCATGCAGGCGATAATAAATATAGGAGTCATATCCGGGGCGCTTCCGACAAAGGGGATTCCGGCGCCGTTCATCAGTTACGGCGGAAGCAATATGCTTATGTGTTTCTCCGCTCTCGGTTTGATGCTGAGTATAGCCTCTTGCGCTTCCGGAGATGACGAACCGGGGCTGAGCTATTTCACTTCCTTCAGGGTAAAACCTCCGCCGAGGGATGGAGAAGAGAAGAGAATACAGCTCCCGCGGACGAGGAAATGAGCCGGACAGACCGTTGCAGGACTTGCATGATTTTGTTTCAAGCCTATCTTAGATGGATTCTTTGAAAGCGAGGATTGAGTGAAAAGAAAATGCCCCATCGAAAATATACCCGTAAAGCCGTCGGGCGATTTTATCAAAAATGTCGCCGGCGAGACATGCGCGACATACAGGGACAGCCGCGGAATAAACCATATCGAGGGATTCAGCCTCCCGAACCAGTCAGAGGTCCATGACATACTCGAGGAACTCATTGAAATAATCTTTCCCGGTTATTCCGGAAGAAAAAAGCTCGAACTCGACGCGATGCAGAAGGTTGTCGAGCAAAGCCTGCATTCCATATACTCCGAGCTGAGCGGCCAGATCACGCGCTCGCACCGCTACAATTGCAGGGTGAATAACTGCGATGACTGCGATATTCCCGAAATGTCCCGCGACGCCACGGACTCGCTGCTTTTGAAGATCCCGAAAATAAGAGACTTGCTGAAACTCGATGTCGCGGCAGCTTTCGACGGCGATCCCGCGGCGAAAAGCCTTGACGAGATCGTCCTTAGCTATCCGGGGCTGAAGGCCATAACGATACACCGCATTTCCCATGAACTCTACGCGAAGAACGTACCCCTGTTACCGAGGATGATGAGTGAATACGCCCACAGCCAGACGGGCATAGACATACATCCCGGCGCGAAGATCGGAAAAAGTTTTTTTATAGACCACGGCACCGGAGTAGTTATAGGGGAGACATGCACAATCGGGGACAACGTGAAGATCTACCAGGGCGTGACGCTTGGCGCCCTCAGTTTTCCGAAAGACGCCGAAGGCCAGATTATCAAGGGCCTCAAAAGGCATCCGTCTATAGAGGATGACGTGACCATCTACGCCGGTGCCACGATTCTCGGCGATATAAGTATCGGAAAGGGGGCGGTGGTCGGTGGTAACGTCTGGCTTACCGAAGCCGTACAGCCGGGAACTACCGTTTTCATAGCAAAACCCGACCTCAAGATAAAGCGGAAATCAAGTCAATCTCAACATTAGCTTCGCTATTCCATGAAATAGCGGGGTCAACGCAATCGGCAGACTTACGGATGCACTATATTTTCTCTTCGCGGTTCTTCAAGAAAGAATGACGCAATAAGCGAGAGCAGCAGTATTCCGCATGCGACAAAAGATATTATTCTGAAATTACCGACAAAGCTCCAGAGCGCGATACTCAGAGCGGAGGCGCAGAGCAGAGCGGGGAAGTTGCTTGCCGTTATCATTGCAAGGTATGTGGGTCTTTCGGATTCCGGCGCCATGTCAAGGCAGAAAGTCTGTACCCCCACCATGTTCGAAGCCTGAGAAAAACCGATAATGAAAAAAACCAGCAGAAACTGCCATTTCAGGTATGCGAAAGCGGCGACCAGGCACATCACTATGAACCCGGTTCTGGAGATTATCATTACCAGTCTGCCTCCCGAATAGTCTCCGGCAAGAGCGGAGACCAGGGTTCCGGCGATCACTCCGAGTACAAGAAATGAGATGAATGTCCCCGCATATTCCTCGGGAAGGCCTAAAACGGAGAGGGCGTGTATTGGTATGAACGGAACGACTATTGTGAACGAGAACACGAGTGTCCTGGCCAGAAGATATTTGCGCAGCTTTGTGTCTGAGCTGATTATTTCATACATCCTTTTGAAACTGCCCGTCAGCGAATCGGATGAGGGCGGCCTGGGCGGGGGAGGGGGCCTTGTTTCCCGCACCATAAGGAAGGAGCAGTAGGAGAGCATCAGGAATCCGAATGCTATGAAATATAAAATGCTGTAGCCTGCAAAGCCGCTGTATTTGTTCAGCACGGCCATAACAAGTCCTCCCGCGGCGAGACCGCCGATTGCGGTGATAAAATGTGCCGCGGCGCTGAGAGAAGCCCTTCTTTCCGAGGGGATTGTTTTGGCGATGAGATCCATCCAGGCCGGATTGCCTATACCGCACATTACACCCGAGACAAAGGGTGTCAGCAGCACTATAGCCAGGACAAATCCCGGGTGTTTTTCCGCAAAGAATAGTATTGTCGCGGCGCTTGCAAGATATGGCAGCCTCTGCAGGAAACCCGTCACGCAGAGCATCGGTTTTTTCCAGTACAAACGCTCGATCCGGTGCGCC
>CAZGYO010000142.1:0-6746 GCA_964530455.1 uncultured Victivallales bacterium | reverse complement strand
ATCCACATTTGGAGGAATCAAAACTATTTGAATTCCTATGGTACATTTATAAACTCCTTTATCTCTGAATTCAACAGCAAATTTTAAATTTTCTAAGACTTTATTAAAATCTTCAGCTTTTGTTCGGTGTATTTTAGCATAGTTTTCAGTAGAACCAGCATTGCAACTAACCTTAATCCATTCGCTTGCTGGAATTATCCTTTTACAGGTTTCCGGATTCATTAAAACTCCATTGGTTGTAAATGCAACATCAATTCCTGAAGTTTTAGTGTGTTCAGTTATTTCACACATATCTTTATGCAAAAAAGGTTCTCCTTCACCAGCAAACATCACACTTTTTAAACCCACTCTTCCTAATTCTGAAAGTATTGTTTTCAAAGTTTCTGTATTTAATTTACGATTCTCATACCCCATAAAGTCAACACTGCAGAACGTGCAGCGATGATTACAGGCTCCAATAGGGCTTATTTCCATATAAATAGGATAGATATTCTTATTTTTCACCCAGTCAG
Source organism: uncultured Victivallales bacterium (assembly GCA_964530455.1). Lineage (GTDB taxonomy): Bacteria > Verrucomicrobiota > Lentisphaeria > Victivallales > CAZGYO01 > CAZGYO01. The sequence goes on along the minus strand of CAZGYO010000142.1, from coordinate 6,234 downwards.
TCACCCGCTCCGGATGATATATTAATTTGTGGCTATCAATTTTAAATTTATCATTCATTTTTCTATGCCTTATGAATATACGTCCATGCTTCCTGTTTAAGGATTTCTAAATTGTCATTTATCCATTTGATAGTTTCTTCGATCCCTTCTTCGAGTGAAATCTGATCCTGCCATCCCAATTCCTCTTTAGCTTTTGAAGAATCCAGTAAATAAGCCGAATCCTTTCCTAAACGCTCTCCGACTATTTCGACATTATCATCAAATCCTATTCCCATCATTTCTGCAATCAATTCTACAAGCTCTCTGATTGAAATATTCTTGGAAGTTGAAAAATGGTATATATCTCCGGGTTTCCCATGTCTGGCAACCTTTAAAGTCCCATTTGCAACATCGCGGATATGGATAAAAGATCTCACCGAGGTCCCACCACCGTGGAGTTGAAGCTTTTCTCCGGTCATGAATTTTAAAATAGTTATCGGTATAATGCGATAAAGTTGTTGTCCGGAGCCGAAAACATTGGCTGCCCGTGTAAAACAAACAGGAAAGTCATAAGCCTTGAAAAAGCTCATCAAACTCATGTCTGCAGCAGCTCTGGAAACTGCATAGGGTGTGCTGGGTTGATAATTGGCATGCTCCTTAATCAGGCCGGAACAGGACCCGTAGACTTCAGGTGTTGAAATATGCAGATATTTTTTTAGAAAATCCATTTTTCTCAGTTTGTCATGAAGTTTCACATTTGCGACGACATTTGTCTGGAACCAGTCTTCAGGCTTTTTCCAGCTTTGAGCCACCATTCCCTGTGCTGCGAAATTTACGATATAAGCAGGTTCAAAAGCTTTAATATCTGATATTAATTTATCAAGATCATTATTTAAATCTGCCTGAAGGAATTTGAAATCACCAAGATTGCAGTTTCCTTTATAAGGAAGAAAAACAGGATTCGGTTCTGTAGAACGACTTATTCCCAAGACATGTAAGCCTTCATTAAGGCAATGATTCACAAAATGTGAACCTGAAAAGGAATTACTGCCGATAACTGCAATCTTATCAGTCATTGTTTTTGTCCTCAACGCAAAGATCGATCCAGTAATGGAGAATTGCGGCGTGGGTGGTTTCGGCTTTGCCGAAGGTATCGGCCGGGACATGTATATTGACAGTCCCTAGTTTTCTTGCCGTGTTATCGCTTGACATGGCGGTTATGGTGACGACATCAAGAGCCATCTCTTTTGCCACTTTTATTGCCCGGATAATGTTGGGGGAATTGCCGGAGCTACTGATGGCGATGAGTATGTCACCGGGCTTGCCTCTGCGGCGCAGGGGTTCCGCAAACACTTCTTCATATGAAAGATCATTGGATATTGCAGTAATCAGTGAGAGGTCTGAAAAAACTTGTGTATGAAGGCGAGCATTTTTTGCGAGATCCGCAGAAAAATGGCTGGCCATGGAGGCACTTGCCCCGTTCCCGATGGCGTAGACCGTTTTGCCGCTTTCCCTGACCATGAAAGTCATTTTGCGTAAAGCATCGAACCCCTCATCAGTAGCTATGATTTTCCCTTCACTATCTGAAAAGACAAGGCGCCCCAGGATATAGGAGAGGGCTTGAATATGTTTATGCCAGTTATAATTCATAGTGATTTTGTATGTAGGCTCTTATGTTTCTTGAGTGTAGCACGCACAGGCATACATGCCTGTGCTACGGAGAGGGGTATGCCCAAATTCCCGCGGATGTGACGAGCACGTCCCTCCATTTTTACATCATGTATATCGATTGGCATAGATTATGAAATTGCTTTTTTCTGCAATTCTTCTGCCACTACTCCTGCTCGATGATATTGTTCCGGGGTGCCGATATCAATATTGAAACCATCAAATTGATATCCGTACATTTGGCCTTGATATCTCGGGAGCACCTCTTTGCTGAAGTCGATGACTTTTTTATTCGGGAACTTCTGAATTAGTTCAGGTGACATTAGAAAGATGGCGGCGCTGGCTAGGTCGGATTTAGGGTTTTCAGGTTTTTCCGTGAAGCGTATAATTCGGCCGTCTTCAGCGATTTCCTCTGCAATTCCGCATTGCTTTGGAACTTCTGACCTGAATAAGGCAACAGACAGTTCGGTGTCCTTTTCCTCATGGAATCTGCAAAAATCACTTATATTTATATTGCTGAAATTATCTCCGTGGCAGAAAAAGAAATATTCTTCATCCTTGACGAAATTATACTGTTCCCGGAGAGTGCCGCCAGTACCGTAAAGCTGTTTTTCATAAACAAAATGGTTTGGAAAATCATATTCAGACTGTATGGAGGAGAGGTAATTTGCGACTTTCTCTGCTAAATAATGACCGTTTATCAGTACTTCGTCAACTTCCGCATCCCGGCAGATATCCAGCCAATAGGCGAGGAGGGGGCGTCCGGCTAGAGCGACGAGGCATTTGGGGATATTGTCGGTCAACGGCCGAAGCCGTTCTCCCTTTCCCGCTGCCAGAATGATTGCTTTCATTATATATATTTTCTTCGTTTTGCTCAAAAATTTTTCGGCTTCGTCTGATCCGCCTCGGCGGAAAATTTGCACGGCGCTCGTGTTTGTGAAGATTTAGCGCAGCTAAAGATTCACGATTTCATCGCAATTTTCGACGGTGGTAAGTCGATGAGCGATCATGACGATGGTCATTTTGCCTTTGAGTGTGTTGATGGCGTCGATAAATGCTTTTTCGGTTTCGTTATCGAGAGAGCTGGTTGCTTCATCGAGGATAAGGATATCCGGGTCATGGTATAGGGCTCGGGCGATGCCGATGCGTTGACGCTGTCCGCCGGAAAGGCGGATGCCGTCGTCTCCGACAATGGTTTTCAGTCTGTTCGGCAGTGATTCGACAAAGTCCCAGACCTGGGCGGTTTCCAGGCATTGTTTAACGCGCGCATGGTCGATTTCAGCTTCTTCAATTCCGAACGCGACATTTGCTTCAATAGTATCATCCATCAGGTAAATAAACTGCGGTACGTAGCCGATTTGTTTCTGCCAGGAGGCGAGACTGTCAAAGATATTTATGTCATCAACGGTAATGTTGCCGGAAGTCGGCTTCAGCAGACCCATAACGATATCGACAAGCGTGGTCTTGCCGCAGCCGGTTTTTCCGACGATGGCGACTGCCGCGTTTTTGGGGATTTGAAGCGAGAAATCGGCGATAACAGGAAATTCGGATGCGGGATAGCTGAAAGAAATATTTTCAATACTGATGTGCTTATTGAATATTATCGGAGCCGCATCCGGATGCTTGTCTTCCGGCTTGAGTTCGGTCAAATCATTAAATACTTCATTGAAGGCGAAATGTGAGTGCCTGATGGTGTTAAGATTGTACTGGATTCGGGTCATGGAGGGCATTAAGCGGATGAAGGAAATAGCGAAGAGAGAAAATGACAGAGTAACTTCACCGCCGGTTCTTCCAGAGGCAAGCAGGAGGAGCATGATGGAGAGTCCGATAATAATAACAAATGATTCGACGACACATCTGGGTGCCTGATTAAGGACATGGATACTGGCGAGGATGTCGTTGAGCCTGCTTCGGTGATGTGAAAATTGTCGACAAATGCTGTTTTCCCGGTTCAGGACTTTGCATTCCTTGCTTGCTTTAATGCCCTGCAGGGAAATCTGAGAGGAAATTTTTCCTTCTTTCTGTCTGGCTACGCCGAGATTATAAATATATTTCCTGAGCAGAGTATGGAATCCCCAGGCAATCAGTGAGCCGAAAACCGTTAATGGGATTAGAATTTGCGGGTTGGCGATAAACAGGACAATGGTAATGATTGCGACAACCATTATTTCACTGATAATGATAATAAGCGGCATGACTATCAATGCCGTAATTCCAGGTAGGACAGTATTAAGATTATAAAGCAGATGAGCCGGATTATGATTAAGGTGGAATGAGTAGTCGGTTTTGATGTAGTTTTCATAGAGTCTGGTTCCGAGTTCGCTGGCCTTGTTGTAGATGAATTTACTCTGACACCACATGAGAAACATGGTAAAGGCATTTTTCACCAGGTAGAGACCCATAAGTAGAAAACAGAGGATGACAAGGAACTGCTGGTTGGATTCCGGCGACAGGAAGTCATAGATCATTTTAAGATATTTATTCTGCTGGATCAGTTCCGGTTTTGAGAGTAGTGCGATAACCGGCATGATGAGTCCGATTCCAATCATTTCCATGAATGCGTTGACGACCATCATCAGGACAAAGATGACGCAGATGAACTTCTCCCGGGGAGAGAGGAGAGACGCGAGTTTTTTCAATAGAGATAGCATTATATTTTTCTACCTGCGGTCGGGAAATCTAAATTATTCGTGGGGAGTTTTCAGCCTTGCGATGGCCTCGAGAGTTTTAGCCACTAATCTCACTAATTTGCACCAATGATATTGAGAGGATTTTTTATTTGTGGGGATTCGTGCTATTCGTGGCAAGTTTTTGCCTCGCGATGGCCTCGAGATTTTAGCCACTAATTTCACCGATCCGTCGACTTTCTGATATCATTCAGCATTTCCTTGATCTCGTCGGCGAGGAAATCACGGAATTTGGTTTTCTTCAGAGTTCTTTCCTGAACGTCTAGCGGCAGGAAGCGCGCCATTTCCGATTCAAACGCCTCTCCATGGACGATATTCGTCAAGTTCTGTCGAATGCTTTCCCTTCTTGATTCGAAATCAGATATCCGGTAATCCTTGATCTTATTCCGCACCCAATCATGCCTGATTTTGGCGCCATTCTGCTTGAGCCAGCGCAAATCCCAGATATCCCGATGCCGGACATACCGCCGGTTGTTGACCAAAGAGACGAGCTTGTCGGCCATGATTTCGTCAAGTGTTTCGGCCATGACCAAGGTATCGCCATAGCCATCAGGCAGGAAATCATAGTTGGCGCGCAGGCTTCTCGGCGCACGGGAGTAAGACGGAACGTTGGCGACTTCGATTTTGATGCGCTGTCTGGGGAGATGACGTTGTCCCGGAGCCGTGGTCACCGAAACGCGCCATTTGTCAATGTTGAGAGAAGCATATTCGGGTTCATCTTTCAACTCGTGTGGTTCCTTGACATCCACTTCGAGCGCATATCGCCTGCCGATGTATTGTTCGAAGCAATCCTTCATGGACACTATTTGCTGGCGGTTGAAATCCATTCCGCCGACAAAATCAAGGTCTTCGCTGTACCGTGCGGAGCCGTAGCAAAGCCGCAGGCATGTGCCGCCCTGGAAGGTGAGCAGATCCAGCAAGCCTTCCTGATCCAGGCTGAAAAGGATATCGAAATGGAGCAGTTCCTTCTCAATAACCGGCCGCATATGACCATGGCCGGATGCGGTCATAGCTCTGTTCACCAGTACAGAAAAATCTTCAGTTTTCGACATTTCTTAATGCTCCTCGATCCACCAGATGCGTGTTGCGGCCTACCCGTTTCAGGTCGCGCCAGGCCGTCAATGGTTTTGCCAAACGCAGGGGTCGACCAATATCCCGAATATTTTCCAAGATATCATGTACTGGCCGCTTGGTGTGGGTGAATTCGATGTTGCCCCATGGAGTATTGTGCAACCCTTTGCGTCCGGTGGTCATCACGGTCAGACGATCGATGGGGATTTGGGAGATGAAGCCATACTCGGAAAGAGCCGATTCCAGGCTGATGTAATTATATTCCCCGCGCCTCAGCGCTGTTGCAATCCGCTCGATGGTATGGCTGTCCAGGCTGCGGGCCAGGGGAAAGACATAGATACCCCGTCCGGCTCGTTGCAGAAGACCGCATTTAACCATTCTGCCCAGTCCTTCCCGCAGGGTCTTGGCACCGTCGCCAGGAAAAAGCTTGGACAAGTCGCGAAGCGTGAAAACGTAGCGGCCAAGCTCATCCCATGTCGTCAACACCCGGAGTGCAGTTTGCTTATCCATTATTAATTAAGTAGACGCTAATTCTACTTTTGCATAGACTACTGGTCTACTTGTTGCCATTATGGCAGTAATAACCTTATCCTTATTTATATTTTTCTACCTGCGGGAAAATTTTCGGCCCCGGCCGATCCGCCGAGGCGGAAAAATTGCCAATCTTCAGAGAATCAGTTTCATTGGTTTATTAGATATTAGATAATTTTGGATGATGGATTGGTTTGCCTCGCGATGGCCTCGAGATTTTAGCCACTAATTTCACTAATTTGCACTAATGAAACTAATGAAACTCCCTGCTCCATGCCATCACCTTATATGATCTTTT
>CAZGYO010000141.1:0-6876 GCA_964530455.1 uncultured Victivallales bacterium | reverse complement strand
CTCGAAGACTGTCCAGTACTGACCCCGAGCAAACGGGGTTTGCTGAATATGTACGTCAAAACCGGCAATAAGTATATACTTCAGCCACCGGGGGTAAAACACTTCCAATACCGCAATAACGTGCTTATTTACAATGAAATAAACAAAAACTTAACATGAAGATGACCATAAAAAAAGTACATTGAAAAACCAGAGTAACAAGCTTTTCGCATGAAAAAAGCAGTTGCCGCAGCGTGCCATGGATTTATTTTGTCAGTTTCAAATAGTATTTCGAGAGAAGCAGCGGGAGTTCTTCCATGCTTTTCACGACGATATATCTGTTGACTGGAAACATCAGTTCGAGTTCATCGATCCTGTTTTCCTCGGTCGAAATACAGAAAGTATCGATACCTTTTTTTCTGTTCTCCTCGTTGGCTTTGCGCACATCGTGCTGGGCGTACCCGCTGGTGGAATCGTAGTGTGAGTCCATGGGTTTGCCGTCGGTTATAACAATAAGAAGCTTTTTCCTGTTGGCGAGCTCTTCAAGTTTGCATCCGGAATGTCTTATTGCCACTCCCATGCGTGTGGAACCTCCCGGAGAGACGGAGAAAAGCCTCTTTCTGCTTTCTTCCGTCCACTTTTCCTCGAAGCTTTTAAACACAATGAACTCGGAGTTTTCTCTGCCGGCGCTGGAGAAGCCGAATATCCCGAAACAGTCACCTGTCTGGTCAAGGCCTTCGCCAAGAATATAGGCGGATTCGCATTCGACTTCAAGCGTCTTCCTGCCGTCTTTGAGGCGCTCGCCGGTCGAACCGCTCATATCTATAAGCAGGGCAACGGCAATATCCCGTTTCTTCACATACGGTTTTTCGTAGAAGGCCTCTTTTTCAAATATTCTGGCTTTTCTCATCGACATATGGTAGACGAGCATATCTATATTTATCTGGTCGCCCTGTTCGAGGTACTTTTCCTTGCGCACCAGGTCGGGTTTAAATCGTTCAAATATATCTCTTATTTTTCTTGAGTACTCTTCATAGCCACCCGGTACGTTCCGCGCCTCGACCGGGCCGGAAAGTCTTTTCTCGTGAAGGCAGCACCAGTTTTCGTAGTAATCCTGGTCTTTCCGGCTCCATTCGTCGTAGAAATAGCCTGACTTGACAGTTTCGGCGGATTCTTTATCTGTGCTTTCCTCCTGCTCGGACAAGGCATCCGCGCTTGCCGCGGGAGAGGCTTCCTCATCCGGATCAGGCGCATCTCCGTCGTCGGCATCATCCTCATTGTCTTTATCCGGATTGCTTTTGCTGTCGTCCGCGGCCAAGAGCGAAGGCGGGGCAACAGTTATATGTCCGGGAAACATAATGTCAGGAAAAAATGAAAGAGGTTCCGCCTGTCTCTGGAAATATTCGCGTATCAGCGCCCCCTCAGCTTTTTTGTCCATCAGCGAGGACACTGCGTCAAGAAGTTCCACAAAGGATCCGGATGCGGAACACGCACTGTCCATAAGCGCCAGAAGCCGGGCCACTTCGTTGTTACCCCTGGTTTTTCTCCCGATTATTTTTTTTAGTCCGGCCGCGAGGATTTCCTCGGCGGGTGGCGCCGCTTTTCTGTTTTTCAGTTCCTCGGCCAGAATACGTTTCATAACGGGCTGGACGCCCGGGAATATATTGTGAATCGAACTTAAAACCCGGTATGTCTCGAAGACCGCGAAGCAATTGTTCAGCAGGCCGGCATCGCTATATTTCCTTTCTCTTATATATTCAAGGCTGGTCGATGCTCCCTCCGCGCCGTGGACAGTGGCAAAGCTCCTGAAAAAAAGAACGGCCCCGGATACCACAGATGTAAACATATAGTATTCCAAATTGAGTCTGCGTTCGGGAAAGTACGAGACTTTCGCGGGAACATAAAGCCATCTGTCCATGCAGACCATTGACGAACCGCATTCTATAAGGTCGTCGGAATCAAGCCCGGAAAAATCCGAGATTTCAATCTTTCTGCCGGCCACCGCGCCGGCACATGCGGCCATCCTCTCTTTTATGTCGCGGAGCCTTATTTCTTTGGAGATCGACTGCACATAAACCCTTGCCGTCTTCGTCTTAAGCTGCAGAAACGAATAAGATCTCTCAGGGTTCCGGGTGAGTATTTTCAACGCACTTTCAACAAAGACATCAATCTCATCGTTTGATAGGTGTTTCCGGAGTTCGGCATAGCCCAGTATGAAGTAGTATGAAAAATCGATGTCGGCGCTTTTAAGTTCAACAGCCTTGTTTATTACGTAGGAAACGTCTTCCGGAGTGTTTCCAAACCCGCCCTTGCCCCATGTTTCGAAATAGTTCAGCCCCATATAAACCCTGTACCGGGCGTATTCGGCGCCTAGATTGGTCCACGCGCTGAAGATCGAAGGTATCTTAAGTATCCACGAATCCCCGGAATTCAGACTGACGAGAAAATTCTTCAGGATATGGTCAAAACAGATGTTATCGCCCCGGCTTTCGCTCAGCAGGCCGAAAAATATCTCCGTGGTCTCCTCGTTCTGTTCGCCGAGAAGCTTCTGTTCAAAAAGATTGTCTATAGCCCGCCTGAAAAGGTCCCGGTAACCCCAGGTAACCGATTTCAGGTCGAAGCCCCTGTATTCTGAGTTGTTCATAAAATATGCGGGTTAACTGCATCGTTTAGGATGACTGGACCCCGGAAAGACTGTTCCCTGCTTTTTTTCCGTCTTTGTCTTCAGGATAGAACAAGTTTATGAGATCAAGAATCGACTGCATCATTCCTTTTTCATCGGTCAGAGACTGTGCTATGGCCACGCGGCAGGCCTCCCGGGGATCGACCCCGGCCTTCATGAGGCGTCCGGCATAGACAAGCAGCCTGGAGGACGCGCCTTCGGCAAGACCATATTCTTTAAGGTTCCGTATCTTGGCGCCCAGCCGGGCGAGTTTTTCTGATTCCTTTCTGCCGAGTTTTGTCTCCGTCCGCACGATCTCCGTTTCAGTCTCAAGCGACGGAAACTCGAATATCAGCGACATGAAACGCTGTTTCGTGCTTTCTTTGAGGTCCTTCATCACGTTCTGGTACCCGGGATTGTAGGAGAGAATCATCATGAACTTTTTGTCGGCACGCACAACCTCCTGAGTCTTGTCGATATAGAGGAGTCTCCTGTCGTCCGAAAGTGAATGTATGATAACGGTAGTGTCGTTTCTGGCCTCGACAATCTCGTCCAGGTAACATATTCCGCCGTGCCGGACAGCAAGCGTGAGAGGGCCGTCTTCCCAGATGGTCTCGTTCCCCCTGAAAACATATCTGCCTATAAGGTCGTTGGCCGTCAAGTCCTCGTGACAGGAGATTGTTATGAGCGGAAGATCCAGTTTGTATGCCATGTGCTCTACAAAACGCGTCTTGCCGCAGCCGGTGGGACCTTTGAGGATCAGCGGAACCTTTTCCGTGAAAGCGTACTCAAAAAGCCGCTCCTCGTTGCTGTGCGGGATATAGTTGGGCTTGAAATTCAGCTTGAACTGACGGCATAGAACCGCTGTATCTTCAGTATTCTTCACGTGATATTTTTTCCTTTCAGATTATAACGAGCCCGTTCTGAGAAGAACGAGAGTACATGCCTGCTCGACCCCGATATTTCTTTCGGTGCAGCTCTTCATCAAGTCCGGATTTTCCGTTCCGGGATTGAAAATGACTTTCCCGGGATTCAGTTCGAAGATTTGTTCCGCGATCTTCGCGGAAAGACCCGGATTAACATATACAGTGAGAATATCCACGTACCGCTCGATCTCCCTGAGTGACCGCGAGCATTTCAATCCGTAAACCGTCTGTGCCCCCGGATTCACGGGGATAACCTCGAACTCTTTCTCAAGCAGTTCCCGGACAGCCCGATTCGAATATCTTTCCGGGTTGGCCGAAGCTCCGAGAACCGCAACCGTCCTTTTTTCCGCGCACATAAATTATCACCTCGAAATCAAGCTCTCCCGCCCCTGTGCCTTCGCCCTCTCCCGTACCCCCGGGCGCAGGAATCATCAAACCCGGTATCCGGGCGGGAAGGACCACCTTCTATCTTCAAAGCAGAACCGTTCACAAGGGCTGAAGCCACCTTTTTCCTGGCCGACTTGACAATGTTTCCGAAAGTCTGCCTGGAAACCCCCATGCGTTCCGCCGCTTCCGCCTGGTAGAGTCCTTCATAATCCGCCAGCCGCAAAGCCTCCAGTTCATCGACGCCAAGCGACACTTCTCCCAGGTCGCGCAGGGGAATTCCACGCGGCTTGTAGTAGTCTGAAACAATTTTTCCCTTCACTTTTCTGTCGATATATGGTCTCGGCATAAGATTCTCCGTGCTAAAGTAGCCCTGATTAACAATGACAATAGCATGTAATTGGCATATGACAACAACAATGCTTTAAAATCCTTCGCAATACCTCGGATGCATGGCAATTATCGCGTCCGGCGCTATATTTTCATCCTGTAAGCCAGTTTTAAAGCTGGCCCCATTCGTGTCATTTTTCAACCAGAACAGGCGAAAGTGTTTTATGATAATAAAGACCAGGTCCTTTCCGCGTGCCGCTCTGATAGGGAATCCTTCAGACGGTTATTTCGGGAAAACGATAGCTTTTGTGTTCGACAATTTCTGCGCGAATATCCAGCTTTACGAAACCCCGGAGCTTGATCTGCTGCCCTCTCTGCGTGACCACTCCAGCTTCAGCAGCATCGAGGATCTTGTTGATGACGTAAGCCTGCACGGATATTACGGGGGTATAAGGCTTCTCAAGGCGACAATCAAGAAGTTCCACGAGCACTGCGGCAAAAAGGGGATATCGCTTGACGATCGCAATTTCACGATTCGTTACCAGACATCGATCCCGAACCGTCTGGGTCTTGCCGGGTCTTCAGCCATCATAACTGCATGCGTCAGGGCGCTGAAACAGTTCTACGGCGTGGATATATCGCGCCCGGGTCTGGCAAACCTGGTCCTTGCGGTCGAAACCGAGGAACTCGGGATTCATGCGGGCCTGCAGGACCGTGTCGCGCAGGCCTACAACGAGCCGGTATTCATGGATTTCGACAGGAAGCTCATGGCGGATAAAGGCTACGGGAATTACGAGCCGATAGAAATTCCCGACCAGATCAGGCTGTTCATAGCCTTCAGAACAGATCTGTCGGAGGGTTCGGAAATACTCCACGGGCATCTTCGCGAAGACTACGAAAACGGAAAACCCGAAGTGCTGGCTGCAATCGGCGAATGGGCCGAACTCACTGAAAAGGCCAGAACGGCCATTGGAGAAAAGAATATTGACACGCTCGGGGAACTCATCGACCGCAATTTCGATCTGCGCTGCGAAGTATGCACTTCCGTCAGTCCGAAAAACAGGCGTATGGTCGAACTGGCGCGTTCGGTCGGCGCATCCGCGAAGTTTACGGGTTCCGGCGGGGCGATAATAGGAATCTACGAAGACGAAAAGATGTTTGACAAGCTGGCACGTCTGCTCAAAAAAAACAAAATAGAGATTGTCAAACCCTCAATAGTCAAGGGAGGACGCGAGGAAAGCTATGAAGACGACGGGCCGAAAACTGATTTTAAATCCTCAAACCCGGCGAGAAAAACATGAAAATAAGAAAAGCAGTAATTCGGGCGGCGGGTTATGGGACGCGTTTTCTGCCGTTCACCAAGGCGGTTCCGAAAGAGCTTGTACCCGTGGTAGACAAGCCGACGATACAGTACGTTGTCGAGGAGGCCGCCGCATCGGGCATCACCGATATCCTGATGGTCGTGAGCACTGGGAAAACTGCCATACAGGACCATTTCAACCCGAATCCAGATCTTGAAAAACGCCTTGAAGAAACCGGGAAAGAAAAGCTGCTCGAAGAAATCCGCCAAATAAACCGACTGGCCGATATCCATTATGTTCACCAGCAGGAACTCAATGGACTCGGGCACGCGGTTCTGCACGGAAAGACTTTTGCGGGAAACGAAGCTTTCGCCGTTCTTCTCGGGGACACCATAACCGGTTACGGTTCTTCTCCCGTCACGGCCCAGCTTATTGCGGCATACGAAAAAACAGGCTCTCCGGTGCTTGCCCTCGAAGAGGTCCCCCGTGAAAAAGTCAGCCGCTACGGCATTATAGACGGCAAGGAATTGGGCAACGGGCTTTACGCTGTAAAGAACTTTATTGAAAAACCCTCCGTAAAGGAAGCGCCCTCAAACCTGGCTATAGCAGCCCGCTACGTCTTTACTCCGGAAATATTCACGTTCCTGGAAAATACTCCGCGCGGCAGGGGCAACGAGATTCAGCTTACCGACGCGATGTGTGCAATGCTCGGACAGCGGGAGATCTACGGGCTCAGATTTGACGGGAAACGCTATGACATCGGAAACCGACTCGATTTCGTCAAGTCAACCGTAGAATTCGCTCTGAAACGCGACGATCTGAAAGACCGGGTCAGGGAATTTCTGGGAAATCTGTAAACCTGTGAGCCAGTTTCAAGCCGGAAGACTGGAAAATATGACTGTTGCAGCAAACACTACAACTTACGACTACGACTCTCTTGGAAGACTTGCCCCCAAAGTCCATAAAAAGCCCGCGGGCACGGTCGTAAACAGTTTTAGCTATGAACTCGACGACTCCGACCGCAGAGCCAAGGTCACGATTGCGGACGGCCGCTACATCAAATACGCCTACGCCCCCCCACCCCACGGACCAGGTCCTCTCCGCAAAACGCTTCTTCGCCGACGGAACCGGTGCTGTCGCCCCGACAGTGGTCGAACTCAAAGTGCAGGTGAAAGGTATCCCCAACCCCGAAAACTCGGCATAATGGAGAGAAAGCCGCTTGACAGGAGTGAGAAAAGAATGCAAAAGTATAAAGGAAGCCGTCAGAGTTTTAACAATCTATGGGACATCCCCA
>CAZGYO010000140.1:0-6881 GCA_964530455.1 uncultured Victivallales bacterium | reverse complement strand
TCGTCATCTCGGGCGGCGGCGGCGTGGTGGTGCTCGAGGAACTCGAGCACGCGCTGTACAACGGCAGCCGTTTTGAACAGATCCGAAGGGCGCATGTAGCGGAATACCTGTATCTGGCGGTGCCGGAAAACACCGTTCACCCGGACGAACTGGCAGACGGCTGGGGTCTCCTGGAGGTAAATACCGACTTGTCCGTGCGGAAGTTTCGTGAAGCGGAAAAATGGGACTGCCCGATGGAGAAGAAGCTGCATCTGGTCCAGAACATTGCTTCGGCGACCGCGCCCAGTCTACTTTTTTCGTACGGGATAAGGGTGACGCCGGGCGACGAGCTGGTATTCACTCCGGTTCCCCGGCGCCGCCGCGGCCCCCAAGAATAAAGCTGCCGATGAGTAAGTCAGGCAAAGGCAGATTGCGGACCATCCGGTACCTCCTGGAATTTGCCGGGGTATTGCCGTTGTATCTTCTGCTCGCCGTGCTGCCGCATGGCGCGATGTTTTTTCTGGGTCGGTTTCTGGGGGCTTTGTTTTTCCTGGTTCCTCCGGTGAGAAAACTTATGATCGCGAATCTGAAGCTTGCTTTTCCAGAAAAAGACATCCGCGAGATAAAGAGAATCGGTTCGGAAAGCGCAAAGAACACTGTGCTCACAGCACTCGAACTGTTCTGGTTTGCAAGGCATCCACGGCGTCTGGACGACCTTGTCGAATGGGAGGAGGAGGTGACCCGGATATCGGAGGAATGCAAGGAAAACGGGCAGGGATGCATTTGGATTACGATGCACCTGGGCAACTGGGAACTGGCCGGGCAGAAGTTCAAAGAGGAGACAGACACAGAACTCGCGGTCGTCGTTCGGCCGATGAACAACCCGCTACTCGAAAAGCTCATCTTCAAAGGCAGAAACGACCAGAAGGCCAGGGTCATTCCCGCGAAAGGCGCGGTCCGCGGCGTGATCAGGGCACTTAAAGAGGGCTGTTTCGCCGCGATACTCGTAGACCAGAACACACGCGGCCGCGATGGGGGAATCTTCGCCGATTTTTTCGGCCTTCCGGTCGCCACGACAGCCGCCCCGGCCCTTTTCGCCAGAAAGCTGGATATACCCATAGCATTAGGCGGCTGCCTGCGCACAGGCAGAAAATACCGGATCTTCGTATCGCGCATGCCGAAGAAGCCCGGGGAATATTCCAGCGACAGCGATCTTATGGACGACCTGATTCATGGGATAGAGCAATACGTAAGAGAGCACCCTGAACAGTACCTCTGGCTCTACGAGCGCTGGAGATATATACCGCGGGAACTGCCCGATGAACTCAAAAAGAAATTCCCGTACTATGCCGACGAAGTGACACCCAGATTCTACAGCCATCAGGCGCCGAAAGAAAACGGAAAACTGGAGAGCCAGTTTCAAAACTCCGCGTGAACCGCGTTGGTAGCGCAGGCGCGGCAGACGGTGCGGTGAAATGGCTGGTGCATGCTGTGCCTCCGCCCCAACCCTTTGGGCGGCAGGCCGCGCGGCCACGGAGAGTTTTGAAATTGGCTCTTATACTGTTCTCATCCATCTTTGCTATCTTTACGCCTTTGCGAGAGTCATTTCTTCTGTTTTCGAATGTCACGGCTCTGGGGCGCGAGGTACGAGCCCCGTTTTTTCATGAAATAACGGGGCTAGAATGACTTGGCGACAAGATCGGGCCGGCTGCCGCTGCGGATATTTCCGATGTGCTCGTTTTTGGTTATTCCGGTGAGGACGAGAATGGATGTAAGGCCGAAAAGGTTTGCGCCTTTTATATCCGAGGCCAGTGAATCGCCGACCATCACCAGTTCCCTGTGCCGCGTATTTTTCGGGAGTTCGAAGCGTTCGAGGAGTCGTTTCCATGCGAGATTGAATATCGGCCTGTAGGGTTTTCCGAGGTATACGGGTTTGATATCTCTGCCGTATTCGGCGAGGATCGCGCACAGGAAACGCGCCTTTCCGCCGGCGCCTATGGCAAGCCCCCCCTTTCCGTCGGGCCAATAGCTGTCGGGGTTCGGCACTATCATCGGCCGTTCGGGGTTATCTATGAAAAAGTTCAAGACCGCGTTGATAGTCTTCTGCCAGTCGTAGCTTCCCTCGCCAACGATTACCGCCGCCGCGTCCGGGAGTTCCCTTACATTTCTTGTAACCGTAAGCCCGGCTTTTTCGGCGTAATCCGGTTTTCCGAGATCGCCCATGACGAATATCGGATCATCGCCAAGCTGCTTTTTCTCTGCGCAGGAAGCGATTGCCATGCTGCATGATATAATTTCTTCGGGGCCGATTTCCAGCCCGGCCTCGCGCATTATCCGGCTCTTCTCCATGACCGAATGGTTTCCATCGTTTGTCAGGAGAAAAAACGGGATATGCGAATTTCGCAGACGCGACAGGAATCGCCGGGCTCCGGGAAGGTTTTTTTTTCCGTCGATAAGCGTACCGTCGATATCGAAAAAGAAGCCCCTGTATTCACCTTGATGTGACTTGAACCATTCCAGCAGTGTCGTGTTCAGCAATTCCATGGTCACTTCTCGATGCCGTATCTGGCCTTCACTCCGCTGTCGGCGTAATGTCTTATCTTTTTCATTTCCGTAACGAGTCCGGCCGCGTCGAGTAGTTTCCGGGGCGCGTTTCTTCCGGTGAGAACCACCTCCGTGCTGTTGGCTCTGCCATCAACGGCCCGGAGAAGCTCGTCGGCTGAGAACAGGCCTTTTGAAACCGCCATGTTTGCCTCGTCCAGCACGACGAGCCCGAATTCCCCCGAAGCCATGGCTTGCGCGCTTTCCTTGAGCCCGCGTCCGGCTTCGGAAACATCTTCAGGCGACGGGACTCCGCTTATGAATCCTCCCCGGCCGTAAAAACGCAGAATGATATTCGGGACATCTTTCATGAGTTTGAACTCCGCGGAGGACCCGTCTTTCATGAATTGCGCGTAATACACCTTCATCCCTGCGCCGAGAGTCCTGAGCGCAAGACCGAGCGAAGCCGTGGTCTTTCCTTTTCCATCTCCGGTATAGATGTGAAGCTGGGATTTTTCGGTCATTTTCCGCCTGTATAGATGTTTTATCCTGAAAAAGCAGTTGCCGCAGCGTGCCGTGGATTCATTTAGGTTTATTTCAGATGTACTTTCCCGGAACCCTCGACAGCTTCGCCCGCCTCCACCGCCTCTATCCCATTTTCAGCACAGACAGCCACAGCTTTTTCGATCTGGTTTTCCGGCATGAACCACAGCATTCCGAACCCCATGTTGAAGACGCGGTAAGCCTCCGTTTTCGGGATTGAACCTTCCTCGCAGATCAGCCTGAAGATAGCGGGTGGCTCGATGCGCGAGACATCGATGCGGGCATCAACGGTCTCGGGAAGTATCCTCGGCACGTTGTCGTAGAGACCGCCGCCTGTGATATGCGCTATCCCGTCAAGCGAAAGTCCCGCATCAAACACAGCCTTTATCGCCGGCCAGTAGCATGTGTGCGGCTGGAGCAGAGCGTCACCGATGCTCCCTCCGAGTTCGGTCAGTTCGGTATCGACCCTGTACCTCGCTCTTTCGAAAAGCACTTTCCTTGCAAGGCTGTAGCCGTTTGTGTGCAGTCCGTTCGACGGCAGCGCAAGCACGCGGTGTCCCGGACGGATATTCTCCCCGTCTATTATCCTGTCTTTTTCGACAACTCCGACAATTGCTCCGACCAGGTCGAAATCGTCCTGGTACATACCGGGCATCTCGGCCGTCTCGCCGCCGAGAAGGGCGCAGCCTGCTTTACTGCATGCGCCGGCCAGGCCGGTGAGCAGCTGTTCGTAGAGCGGGCTCCGCAGTTTTCCTATTCCGAGGTAATCCAGAAAATAGAGTGGCTCCGCGCCCTGGACGGCTATATCGTTTATACAGTGATTTACTATGTCGTATCCGAGGCAGTCGAACTTGCCCGCGAGCAGTCCAACAATAACCTTTGTGCCCACGCTGTCGATACTCGAGACGAGGACCGGATTTTTGTATTTTGAAAGATCAAGTTCGAAAAGCCCGCCGAACCCTCCGACCGGCGCAAGCATCTCGGGGCGCCGGGCCTTTTTGATTTCCGGTTTGACGCGATCCAGCAGCTTGTGGGCCAAATCGATATCCACTCCCGCCTCTTTATAGGTGTTGCTTTTGCCCGGATCGGGGTTCATCACAGTATTCCTTTCCAAATTTCAGATGGCCGTGTATCCGCGGTTCCGGAATATAACAGAAAAACGTCTCATTAACAGTTTCGGCCCGGCTATATTTCGCGAAAAATTCAGTCCCGCGCCCTTTTTTCCGATTTTTTATATTCGGCGACCGCCCGATCCGCCAGGCGCGTGGGTTCGGGGAGCCTGTACCGCACGCAGGCGCGCAGGCAAAAATCCCGTGACTGTTCCATGTCCACAAGCTGTCCCGGCGATACGAAAAGCGGCCGGGTCCCGGCCCTCGAACGCAGAACCCAGCCGGTCTGCCTGTTTTCGGAGACTGTTCTGGAGTCTCACAGCGTCTTCCGTGCTTTCCGGCAAAGGAATGTTTTTCAACATAAGAACCTCGCATAAACTTTCGGGTAGGCAAAAAATTTAACACCGCAACTATTATGAAATATGCATCAGCGGCGGTATATTTCACGTGAAACAGTAAATATTCCGCTTTCCGCGGTATAAGCTGAATGATTCTATTTTATTGTGTTTTTGTGGCTAATGTCACGGATTCACGGAATAGATCACGATAAAACGGGAAACGAAACATGGCAAGAAAAAAGTGTCTGCATAAAACAGAGGTGTTCAGTCGTGTCTGCGGTTATTTCAGGCCACTGAACGTCTGGAACCGCGGGAAACGCAGCGAGTTCAAGGACAGGAAGCCCTATGGGCACGGGGAGTCCGCGCGGTCGCCCGGCGGTTCCCGGGACAGGAAATTGGGACATTCTGATTGATCTTTCGCCATCATCCTCCATCTTATTTTGAGCCGGTTTAACCCCGTTATTTCATGAAAAATCGATATTTTAGGGTTGGTAAAACACATCGGGATTATTTTTTCTGCTGAACGCGCGTGAAATCCTGTATTTCTTCGGGCTGGTCCCTGTCCAGCGCCTGAACTGTTCGTAGAAGTTGCTGATACTCCCGAACCCGCAAGCGCGGGCTACGCCCTGTATATCCGATTCCCCGGACGCCAGCATCTCGGCCGCCGCGTTGACCCGCGTGTGGTTAGTGAACTCGATCAGCCCGCCACCTGTACACTGCCGGAACGCCTCGGCGAAAACCGTGCGCGACATTCCCGCCTGGCGCGCCATCCCGGAAAGGGTCACCGGCGCCGAGGGATTTGCCGCTATACGCCGGCAGCAGCTCATCACCGCCCGCGAATATCGTCTATCAGAACCCGGACTCACGTTTACGCTCCGGAAATGATTTGCGACAAGCCCGTTGATGATTCCACCGAGTATCGTCAGTGTCAGGGGGCTTTCATCCTCGACTTCACTCTTTACTTTCTCGAAAAGCAGGAGATTTGACCGGCGCGTCTCACCGGCGCATTCACCGATCCAGGCTTCAGCTTTAACTATGTCCGCAATCAGTTTCAGCGTGTTGATCCCGGAATACTCGATCAGGTTCTGATCGGAGAAGCAGATGGACGCAATTTTCGCGGGCGCATTTTCAGTGCCCGTGGAAAAATGCTTGACCCCGGCCAGAATAAAAATAGTGTGATTTTTCCTGAACGGATATTTTTTCCCGTCTATCCATTCCACACCCGCGCCGCCAAGGCATATTGTCATCTGATGCCCATCGTGCTTGTGGACATGCCCCGCCCATTTGTAGTTTTTTTCGTAGTACCAGATCATAATAGAAGTCCAAATCCGTACGATTTTGGAAATATTACGTTAAATATCGGAAGAAATCAAGCTAAGATCATATTATATTCCACGGATTATTTCGGAATAATACTGTTTCCCGGCACATGACCGGCAGGCGCCGCTTATATTAAGTGCTGGTTTCCGACAAGAGCCAAAGCGAGGTGAAAAATGACAAGGTCGTACTATAAGGCAGCGTACGTATTTATTGCTTTTCCTCTACTGCCATTAATTTAGATTTTCAACGCAAATATAAATAGGAGAAGCAAAAATGGGTAAAACGTTTCTAAGTTGTGTTTTGTTTGTTGCACTGGCAAGCGCGGTATTCGCGGGCGCCAAGCCCGGCAGGATTGTAGTCGAGACACCGACAATGCGCTGCGTCGGGTTCCACTGGGAGGTAAATGGGGCAAGCAATGATGCCACGGCAAAAATTGAATACCGCAAGGCCGGCGAGGCGGGGTGGCGGAAGGGCATGGACTTCATGCGGGTCGGCCTGGATGGACACGACTTCGTCGCCGGCAGCCTCTTCAACCTGGAGCCGGGCACGGAATACGAGGCGCGTCTGACCCTCGTGGATCCCAACGGAGTAGAAGGCGAAGCCGCACAGACTGTTGGATTCACGACGCGGACAAAGCCACGGATGTCCGGTGGCGGAACGGAATATCACGTGTATCCGGGGGAGCATTCCGGCGACAAAAAACAGCCGTCGCTTGGCGGCGGCAAGTGGCGCTCCGCGCTCGCCCACCCTGAGAAGAGTTCCCTCAAACCGGGGGATACCGTTGTACTACACGCCGGAACATACCAGCTTTCGCCCGACTATGCGGCGGTAAAAAAGCGCCCGCTATCCGAAGTTTCGGGCGCAAAACTGGGGATGCCCGAAGGCGGCGCCACCTGGCACGTCTATCCGCTGGGCTGGAAGGGAAAGAAGGCGGAGAACGCCGTCCGCCTGAACCACTACCAGACGCCGATCCTGAACCTGGAGCGCCGCAGCGACGAGCAGAAGGTCAAGCCCGGCGACACGGTGCTTTTCCACGGCGGGGAGTACAAAG